>CAYORE010000041.1:0-24317 GCA_964406325.1 uncultured Bdellovibrionales bacterium
CATAAGGACCGTAATCATACACTGCCCCAAAACCTCCGTAAACTTCACTGGAAGGAAAGACAAATCCTCTCCTCTTTGCAAAGCTCACAAGGTCTTCCAGTTTTACTTTTTGTTGCTCTGTTTTTTGAGTTTCTTTTTCCACTTCTTTTTCTTTTGTCATAAAATTGTTTTAATTATTAATTATTTTAATAAAACTATTAAGATCTTTAAGTAACCTAAAAATCTTAAATTTAAAAATTTTAATTACTAATTAAAATTTCATATCCGTCTACTTCATTTATTTCCTTTATCCCATCCAAATGAACATCTTTCACTGGCCATTTTTGTAAAAGTTGTCTTTTAGCTTCTTCTTTAGTTTTGGCTATCACAAATTCCAACTTATGGTTTTCAACAACCTCTCCTTTCGGAACTTGCCCCAACAGTCCAGCAAATAATTTTAATCTTTTTGACATAATCTTAAATTAACTTCTTAATCCCACATTTATAAATTTTTGACCGGCGAATGCTTGGTTACAGCACCTCACCATTCATAATATCAAAAAACTCTCATTCCAATAATCTACAGCTTTGTAAAAATACAAAACTTAAATTACTAGAACGAGAGCTCTCGCGGTTCCATCTAGTTTCCCGATTACCAATTCAATCGGACACCTCAATTCTTATTTAACTGACGAGGGGTGCCAATCTCCCCTCAAGTGTTAGTATACTTTACTATAAATAATTCGTCAAATCACCACTCTTACATTCCGCTTTCAATCTCATATTTATTGCCATCCCTTAATAATATGGAACCGCTTCCGAACTCCTTTCTCGGCATCACTCTGTTCGGGTAATTACAACCTTTGAACATTTTTTTAATGGGATTGAAAAAAATCAAGATTTGGAAGCAATCCCGGTATATCGTTTTCAACTTGAATATGTTATAATAAAAGTGTTTTAAAATTTAAATCCAAAAATAATTATGGACAGCCAAGTAGTCTTGGATTTCATTCAACAATACGGTTATTGGATTCTCTATCCTCTGATGATTATTGAAGGACCTTTAATTACTTTGTTAGCCAGTGGTTTGTCAGCCACCGGAATTTTAAATGTTTGGCTCGTTTTCCTACTTTCTCTATTGGGGGATTTGAGTATGGATGTTATTTTATACTACATCGGTTTCTTCGGAAATAAACGCTTGCGTCAACGAATCGCTCAAAGACCAAAACTGGAAGCTCGCCGGGTTAAATTGGAAAAATTCTTCCAAAAACATGGTGGGAAAGTGGTTTTTTTTGTAAAAATCAGCACCGGCCTGGCTTACATTACTTTTATCACTGCCGGAATGATTCGCCTCCCTCTTCGTCGTTTTATCTTTTTTACTCTCCTGGGAGGAATTATTTGGAGCGGAGTCTTAGTAACTTTGGGATATTTTTACGGACAACTATATCTGCAAATCAGCAATCATATTCGTTGGGCCGGCGTAATTGTTTTTAGTGGAGCGATTTTAACTTTTCTAATCCTTACTTTACTGCGAAAATGGAAAGCCAAACAATTTTTAACTTTCTCCTCCGGTGAAAACTAACTTGTCTGACCCATTTAATTTTTAATTCATTTTTCCAAACCTTTAATTTATCAACGACAACTTCAAGCAATATGAAAAACCATATAAAAAAATCCGGAAAAAAAATTTTATTTGGGGTGGCCGGAGAGGGACTGGGGCATGCCGCCCGAGCAAAAATAGTCATTCGTCACTTAAAAAAGCAAGGGCATCAAGTAAAAATAATTACCTATCATCAGGGCTATTGGGCTTTAAAAAAAGAGTTCCCCGGAGTCAAAAAAATATTCGGCCTACGATTTGCTCACAAAAACGGCAAAACCACCTATCCGGGAACCGTCTTGGAAAATATCAAAAAAACTCCCGAGGCCACCAAAAGTTTCAATGAAGTTAAAATTTTGGTCAAAAAATTCAAACCGGATATTATTTTTACCGACCTGGAACCCTTCAGTTCTCTTTCGGCACATCTCTACCACATTCCTTTAATTTCCATTGACAATCAACATCGTATCACTCAAGGAGAAGTTGCCTATGAAAAAAAATGGTTGGTGGATTATTATTTAAATAAAATGGGTGTTTCCACTGTGGCATTTAATGCTTACGCTTATATTATCACCAGTTTTTTTGATTTTAAAATAACCCATCCTAACACTTTTATTGTCCCGCCCATTTTACGAGAAGAAATTTTAAAAGCCACTCCTACCAAAGGTCAACATATTTTGGTTTACAATACCACCAGCGATGTCCGGGAATTGTCTTACCTTTTACAAAAAATACCGGAAAATTTCATCATTTACGGTGCAAATATTGAAAAAAAAGAAGGCAATTGTTTGTTTAAAAAGCAAAGTCGGAAGGAGTTTTTAGCAGATCTTCTTTCCGCTCGAGCGGTAATTGCCACCGCCGGTTTTACTCTTATTGCTGAAGCCATTCACCTTAAAAAACCTTACCTGGCTCTACCGATAAAAAAACGAGTTGAACAACTAATCAACGCTTATTATTTAAAAAAGTTGGGCTATGGTAATTATTCGGAAAATCTTACCGCCAAAGAGGTAAAATCATTTTTGAAAAACGTTCCCCGCTATCAAAAACATTTGCAAAAATATCAACCTCAAGACAATTCTACTCTCTACCGATTATTGGATAAGCTCTTGAAAGAAATTTGACTTTAAAAAAATGAAAAATTGATATATAATATAGAATAGCTCGGTTAGCACCGTTTCTTACAGAATAAACAATCAAACAATTATTTTATTTGCTGGAAAAAGAAAATGAACAAAAAGAAAAAAGGAGAATTAAAACTGTCTTTTGCAAAAAATACCGTATTGGCAGATACCACACTGGAGGCCTTTACCAATGATTTTGTTTATTATGACGATAATTATTTTCAAAAAGATATCGGCGGTCTTTTTGGAATTATTCAAGTACTTGACCACTCCGAACAATCAGAGTATATTCCCAACTTACTTACAAATTTAATCAAAAAAGAATTTTACTCTCAACCGAAACGCTCAACGGAAGAAAGTTTTGAAGCCGGCCTCAAAAAAGCCAATCTGGCATTGGCCGATTTGGCGGAACACGATATTTTAAAATGGAACAATAACCTACATGCTCTCGTTGGAGTATTTAAGGAAAACACTTTATATTTTACCCAAGTCGGTTTGGCAAAAATTTTTCTGGGACGAGAAGGAAAAATAATAGATTTATCCGAACCAAATCCTCCTAAAAATATCCATCCGGTAAAAACTTTTAAAGATGTGGTGGTCGGTGAAATACAAGCTGGAGATAAAATCATAATCGCCACACCCACTCTGCAACAAATATTTAAATACGATGATCTCAGTCGATTGTTTTCCACTTTCAGTTCTCAAGAATTTGATGACTTGTTTGCAAAAACCGTCCAAAAAGAAGGTCAAAATTTAAGCGCTTTAATAATCAACGTCAAAAAAGAAGAAAAAAAGCCGGAAAAAGAAAGTCTTATTTTGGGAGATGAAAAGGTAACTGTTGAAGAATTAACAAAAAACAAAAACTTTCTGGGAGGAGAAATAAAGACCGAAGCCGAAAATGACAAAGACAAAGAAAAGAGGCCGAAAGAAAAGAAAAGTACCAAACTGAAAAAAGGAAATTCTCCTTCCGAAAAAGAGCTTTCTTCTGACACAAAAATATTAAAAAAAGAAAAAGAAGATAAAAAAGAAACCAAAAAAGAAGATAGAGGGAAAAAGGGAAAATCTCTTCAAACAAAAACCGTTTCCCAAAAAGAAAAAAGTATCAAAAAGAGAAAAGGCGGTTCCCAAAAAGAAAAAACGAATATCCCCGCTACCAGGACGAATAATCCACCTTTAAACAAAACGCCTCAAGCAAAATTCACTAAAGAAAAGGAGAAAACAAAAAAAGAAAAGGTGTCTAAAATAAAAAAAGAAAAAACCGCAACTGAAATATCAAAACCAAAAACACCTACCATATCAACAGCTAAAGCAATCGGCGGTAAAAAAGAAATAAAAAAATTGGATGATTTGAAACCCAGAGAGAAAAAACAAACATCCGCCGAATTATCACCTTTTGAAGAAATGCCGGAAATATATATCAATGGGAAAGATGATGACACCCTAAAAAAAGGACGAAAAAAAATTCCCACCGTTAAATTAAAAAAATATTTTACAACACAATCGGGTTCAACAACAGAAACTGCCTCCTCTGAAAAAAATGAACAAAAAAGGAAAAAAAGAAATCTTTTAGAAAAAAGCACTCTTTCAACAAAACCCCCAGCCAAAACATTATCTAAGACTTCCCAAAAAAGCGATTCTTCTTTCAATAACAAACTAAATGCCCTAAAAGAAAGTGCTCCCTTATTGTTTGCTCAATCAACAAAAAAACTGCGACAATATTTTTCCGATTTAAAATTTGATCAAAAGCACATAAAAACAACTTTGAATAAATTTAACCCAAGCAAATCTAACGGCAAAAACTATTTACTTTTTCTTAAGAAACATTATTTAATCATAGTCCTGCTAATGTTTCTAATCTTCGTCCCCCTATTCTTTAAAAACCGAAAAGAAAAAACTTCTTCCTTACCAACCAGAGTTATGGAAGAAAACAAGACAATTCCCGCAACGCCGGCGGTTAAAAACAAAACGGCCGTTAAAACTTTATCATCATTACCGGAAAATGTTGATCTATTAGCCGAAAGCGATACGGTCATTCTAACCTCCAGTCGTTCGGGAAAATTTTATGAAATTAAAAAAGAAAACGGGGAGAAAAAAGAACTTTCCATTCCGGCGGAAATGAAGATTGATAACATTCAATCTCTCGTTTATATGCCCAGTTTAAACTTATTTTTCTTGTCTGGGAAAAAAGGTGTCGTCTCTTATAGTCCGGCCACTAAAAAATTCTATCGGAATAAAATAAATCTCCCCGCCAATATTGATATTATCGCTCAAGGAGTTTATCTTGATTATCTTTATTTATTAGACAAAACAACCGGGCAAATTTATCGTTACCCCAGAGCTAACGGTGGCTTTGGTGCAAAAAAAGATTGGCTACGCACTCCTCTGAAAGATACAAATAAAATTTCGGGCTTAGCGGTTGATGACAATATCCGAATAACTTACCTTGACGGTCGAGTGGAAAAATACTTTAAAAATAAAATTATTTCCACCAAAAAATTCAATACTCAAAAATTAAGTGGCATTTATACCGGAAATGAATTAAAAAATTATTATCTACTGGATACTTCTTCCGGTAAAATTCTGCAAATTGACAAAAGCAACGACTCTCTGCGTCAAGAATACCAAAACGAAGCTCTAACAAAAACAAATAATTTTACCATAGACGAAAAAAGGAAGAAAATATATTTCACCGTCGGTAAAGATGTTTTATCCATTTCTCTAAAACCATAAAAGAATCGCTTCCAATAACTGAAAATCAACCCACCAATGACAACAATTCTTTGGTAATTAATTCCGTTGCTTGCGGATTATAAAATTTTTGAATATTTTTTATCAATTCACTTCTAATCTCCCCTTCTTCCGTTAACTGCTTTAATCGCAAAAGCAAAAGGTTTGTTTTTAAATTATTTTCCTCTAAAACAATCGCCCCTCCTTGTCGAGCTACTTCAAAGGCATTTAAACGCTGATGATTATTGGCACTATGAGTAATCGGTACCAAGATAGCCGGTTTTTTGTTGGCGGCAATTTCCGCTATGGTGGTAGAACCGGCTCGTGAAACCACTGCATCAGCCAAAGCATAGAAGTGTTTCATTCCCTCTTCTACAAAAGGAACAGGATAATAATCACTGGCACCAACCTTAAACCCTTGTCGCTGAGCTTCCGCCTTAACCCATTCATAATCTCTTTTTCCCGTTTGGTGAACAATTTGATATCTGCGAACCAATTCCTTCAATGCTTTTAAAATTCGCTTATTAATAAAATTAGCCCCCTGAGAACCGCCCAGAATAAGAATAACCGGCTTTACACTCTTATCCATTCCCAATATCTTTCGCCCTTCTTCCGCCTCTCCGTTTAAAACCTTATCGGTTACCGGTGTACCGGTTACCACAACCTTACTGATTGGCAAATGAATTTTGGCACGCTCAAAAGAAATGGCTACTTTTTTGGCAAAATTCGCCATAAATTGATTAGCCAGACCGGGCTGAGCATCTGACTCGTGAATTAAAACGGGAATACGATAACACCATGCCACCAAAACCACCGGGATGGAAGCATAGCCACCCTTGGCAAAAACAACATCGGGCATATCCAATAAAAGATAAAACATTGTCTGCAAAACACCCAGAGGCATTTTTATCAAATCCAACAAATAATAAAAAGAAAAATACCGCCGTAATTTTCCGGAGAGAATTTTTCGTTGTTTAATTCCCGCTCCACCCATTATCTCTTTTTCCATCTTTCCTCCCGGTCCGTAAAAAATGAAATCCACCTCCTCTTCGGAAGAAGTTTTTCTTTTTAAATAATCGGCAACCGCCACCAAGGGAAACAGATGTCCCCCCGTACCACCTCCGGTTAATAAAATTTTCATATGAATATTTTGTAATTTATTTTTTTAAAAAAATCTTTTCAATTATCATTTCAAACAAAACCATCCTCATTGTTGATGTCATTAAAATACATTTTCAAACCCACCCTCAACAGTCATCCAATCCCAACACCGTACACCATTAAAAATCACTCTCTCTACACTCCCTACTGGGAGCAATTCGGTTTTTCTTTTTCTTGCCTGTTTTATTATTTTCCGCCGCCCATTTCATCACGCCCTCTTCCCATTTTTCAAACTGAGGATCTTCCGCCGGATCATCGGGAGCATCCCCCAACGGGTCATCCTTATCAACATAATAAAGAATACAATGCCCGGTAAAAAATTTCTTCTTCTCTATCTTACTATCCGGACAATGATTGTTGGCCAAACAATACTTCCCGTCATCATACTTACAAACTCTTATTTTTTCTTTTTTTAATTCCAAAGTTCCGTCCAAAATCGGTTTGCCCGTCTCCACCTCTTCCGGCTCGGCAAAATCTTCTTTAGGAAATTTGGTCAGAGCTTCCACCATAAAGTTATGCCAAATAGGACCGGCGACATAAGTACCCGCTGCTCCTTTACGCATCGGATGATTATCGTTGTTACCAGCCCAAACACCCACTGCCAAAGCCGGTGCAGCTCCCATCAACCAACCATCCCGATAATCATTGGTTGTTCCGGTTTTGGCCATAACTTGATAATCGGGAATATGTAAAGGATTATTTTTACCAAAAGCCGGAGTTCTTAAATCATTATCGGAAAGCACCTTGTCAATTTGCAAAGCCACATTTCTATCCAAAACTCTCTTGGTTTTCACTTTACTAAAGTCTTCAATCAATTGACCGTGCGAATCTTCAATTTTTACAAAAATTTTTCTTTCCGCCTTCTCTCCCTCATTGGCAAATACCCCAAAAGCTCCCGTATGATCCAACAGTTTAACTTCCGCCCCGCCAAGCACCAGTGCCAAACCATAATTTTCCGGATGATTTAAGGTGCTAATACCCATTTTTTTTGCCAACTTAATCACATCCTTAATCCCCGCCAAATAAAGAATTTTCACCGCCGGAATATTGAGGGAAGTGGCCAATGCCGATTTTAATTTAACCGGACCACTAAATTTACCGGTATAATTTTGCGGACGATAATATTCTCCACTACCGTCTTTACCAAAGTTTGTCTTCACATCAAAAACAATCGTTTCCGGAGTGTACCCTTTACGAAAAGCTTCGGCGTAAGCATAGGGCTTGAAAGAAGACCCCGGTTGCCTTTTGCTAATTGTAACATTAAATTTACCATCTATATCTTCACTCCAATAGTCCTTAGAACCGACCATTGCCAAAACTTCCCCTGTACGCGGATTTATCGCCACCAAACCGGCATTGGAAAAACCATACTTGGGACCATTTTCTTCCACCCCTTCCCGGACTGCCTTTTCCGCCAATTGTTGCAAGTCCCAATCTAAAGTTGTGTACACTTTCAATCCCTGTTTTTGCAAAGCCTCCTCACCAAACTCTTTAATCAATTGATCTTTAACATAAAAAACGAAATGGGGAGCTTTTAAGCCGGTTCGTCGCGGACGAACCTGTTTTAAAATATCCTCTTTCTTGGCCTCTTCCGCCTGCTCCTTGGTGATGAAACCCATTTCCGCCATACTGTCCAGAGCATAACGCCAACGCCTCAATAAATCATCAGTATGAGTTCCGGTTGGCGAATATCTACTGGGTTTATTCGGCAAACAAGCCAATAAGGCCGACTGAGCCAAAGTTAAATCTTTGGCATGTTTTCCAAAAAATGTTTGTGCAGCCGCCTCAATTCCGTAAGCATTGGAACCGTAAGGAATTTCATTTAAATACATTCGCAAAATTTCATCTTTACTGAATTTTCTTTCTATCTCCAAAGATAAAATAACTTCTTTAATTTTTCTTTTAATACTTCGGTCGGGGGTTAATAAAGAATTTTTCACAAACTGTTGGGTAATGGTTGACCCTCCCTGTCGTCCACCACTTTTTAAAATAGCTCGGGCAATTCCTTGAAAATCCACTCCCCAATGATGATAAAAAGCTCGGTCTTCCAAGGCCACGGTAGCCGCTTGAATTGACTTGGGCATTTCGTCAAAAGGAATTACCGTTCGTTTTTCTTCTCCGTAAATTTCGTAAAGTAAAACATTCCCGGTACGATCGTAAATTTTAGTGGACTCCGCCACCACTCTTTTATTCACCTTATCCGGATTTGGCAAATCTTTGGCGTAGTAAGCAAAAACACCTACAACAGCAATAACTCCCATTGTAAATAAAGTAAATCCCGTCCAAAATAAAAATTTCCAAAAACCAAACTTTTTCTTTTTCTTTTTATTTTTCTTGATATTTTTATTGAATTTATTTTTACGGTAACTTGTTTTTTTAGTCATTTTGTCATTTTTTACCGAATTATTCTTCAATAACAGTGTAGCAAAAAATCCGACAAAAAACAAGATTACCAAAAATTTAACAAATAACACCTGCGTTATAATATCTTATTATCTATCATATTTCCGTATATAATCATTTATTAAGTTGGCAAGTTTTTCCCACAGTTGATAAAATTGATTATTTAAAACTTCCGTCTTAGACTTCCGGGTGCTTACACTCACATTTAAACACCTCGTTTCTTCAAGATATTAGCAATTTACCAAATAAACAATTCCCTCAATAATTTCCTTCACTTCTCTTAACTTCTTCACATCCAATCTCTGACCGGCCTGATATAAAAAGCATCAATCGCCCATACTTCTCCGAAATCATAAAATGTTTTAAAATATTTTTGCAAATATCCTTTTATCTCTCCACAGAGCATTTTAACCTCTTTTGATAACTGCCTCTCCCTTTTTTCTTGAAATTTATCAAAATCTACAACATCCCCGGTCATTTTTTTACGATAAAATATTAAAACAACTATTTTAATTAAAGCAACTATTCATTTAATCTGTTTCAAAAAAAATTTTCCTACCCCAAACCACCTCCGACTTTTTATATTTCATAAAATTACTCATTTTTTTCATACCTTAAGTACGACACTCTCAAAAGACGCTTTCAAGTAAGAAAAATAATACTTACACTGCCATTTAACTCTCTCAATTGCTTACCGCTTTAAAACTTTACGCTTTTCTTAATCTTATTTTCCCTCAAATATTTAGCAATATCCAAAGGAAGTTGCGGATTAAACAAAGCAGAGGTGGCACACATTACAAATTCCGCTCCGGCTTCAATATGTCTTATAAAACTTTTCGGATCGGTTACGCCTCCACAACCGATAATTTTAATCCGCCGACCACTCTTGCCCAATTCCCTCCTCGCTTCCGCCAATCTCTCTACCGCCTTAACCGCCAAATCAATAATTGCCGCTCCGCAGGTTCCGGAGCTTAATCCTCCGGGCAAGGCCTGTTGACCTTTTTTATCAACAATATTCATTGGGATGGTATTAATGGCCACCACACCATCAATATATTTTCCACAAGCTTGTAATATTTTTTTATAATGAGCTTTGGTGGCAAACCCCAACTTCAAAAGAATTTTTGTGTCGGTCTCCCGCAAAGTTTCCCGAGTTATTTTAGCGATAATGGTTGAGGCCTTGATATCTTTATAGATTACTCCTTCTTTACCGCTAACATTGGGGCAAGATAAATTAAGCTCAATAATTTTTTCTCCAACCGATTCGGCACAACGGGCGGTAAAAGCATAATCCCTCGCTAAATCCTCAATCTTATCTCCCTTCCGTGCCGTTCCCACCACACTGGTAATAATCCCTTTACCATATTTTTGAGCCAACGCTTGTCCGGCCTGCAACATCGGCATCCAATCAACCGGCGCTGGTGAAGGCATTCCCACCGAATTGGTAATACTGATTCTGTCCGCCGGTTCCGAAGTACTCAGACTTGCCACCCTTTCTTGACCGATTTCTTTTTCTTTTATTTTTTCTGTCGGCAAAAAAACAATATTATGTCCCAAATAATTTCCATCACTCCGATGAGCCAAACGATACTCGGAACGAAAAGTTTTCCAAGTTAAAACCTCAAATCCATCTTTCATTGCCATTTCCAAATAAGCCAAATTATGCAGAGTTCCCGCCGCCACTCCCAACGGTAGATTGGTTTTAAAACCAAAAAAATCAGTTTTAATTCCATAATTTCCCAAAATCTTTTTAATTTTATTGTTTTGATTGGTCGCCTTAACAAATGGACCCTTTTCTTTATTATACTCAAATGTCCGACGAATTTTGTAGCGACTATCTAAATTAATTTTACGCATTTTTTTACTTGTTATTTTTTACAAATTTATCCCAATTGGCCTTTGGTCGCAAGGCCTCCGAACCACATTGACAAAGAGGACATTCTTCGGCTGACTCCCAAGACTTGGGTTGATCGCTAAAAAGGGCAAAAATTTTCCGTCCGTCCAAATCATCTTTCCCGGACCAATTTACAATACTGGCCACATAAGGCAAAACTTCCGCTCCCAATTCTTCCAAAACGGCGATACTTTTTAACATAGAACCACCGGTGGAAATGGCGTCCTCCACCACCAAGACCGTTTCTCCCGGTTTAATTTCAAATCGTTTTAAAACTTGCTCTTTTCCCTGATCTGTTTGCACCGGTTCGGTAAAAGCAAATTTTGTTTTTAATTGTTTGGCGATTTCGTGCCCCAAAGTAACCGCCCCAAAAGCCGGACCCAAAACCCAATCCGGTTTTTGATACTGCGGATTGGTGATGATATTTTCAATTATCCCTTTCGCCACCTCCGCTAAAAGTGCCGGCTCTTCTACCAACTTACTGCCGTTATTAAAAGTGTTGGCATGACGACCGGAAGTCCAAAGAGCATGGGGCTTTTGGCAATCACCATCATGTTGCCAAAGAATGCCCATTTCTTTTAATCTATCCCCCCAATTATTGTTCCGCATATTTTTTAATTAATGTTTAATTATAAATTAAAATTACTTTTTTTGTAAACCAAATTGAAGCCAGACCGTATTCCCAATTTTTTTTCTTCGATAATAAACTTCTTGATAATACTTTCGACTAATCTCTTTAATTAACCAGGATGGATAAAAATAAAAAATTCTTTTACCGAATTGATCTTCTTTAATAATTTTTTTATAAGCACCTTTACTTTTTAAAGAAATAAATAACAAACCTTTTTCTCTCAATCCATTCTTGGCTATATTAAAAAAAATTCTTTCCAAAGATTTTTTGTTAGAATGCAACAAAACACCAAAACCCAGAATGATATCATATTTCTTCGTAAATTTATAATTCTCTATGTCCGCCACCATAAATCTGGCCGATAATTTTCTTTCTTTAGCAAGTTTTACCATTCTCGCAGAAATATCCAGTCCGGTATAGTTATTGGTTTTCTGTAAAATATACTCAGCATCCCTTCCGTCTCCACAACCAATTTCTAAAACTTTAGGATTATCCCGACCATAAATACTAAAAATTTTATCAATATATCCTTTGTAAAATTTAAGACCAAAGCACTGAAAATACTCCGCTAATTCTTTCGCTGAACGATTATAGGTATCAATGGTTTCTTGTTTTAAAGTTTTTTTACTCACCTTCATTGTTTTTTTGAAAATAATAATTTTACCGACAATGTTTTAAATCATTTTATCCCAACCATCGGTTATTCATTTCAACATTAAAAATTATTGAAAAAATCCAAAGTTAAAAACCGGAAGCTTTCCTAAACTCATCCCTCAACTCTTTCGCCGCTTGAGCTTGTTGTTCCGGAGTGGACTTTGCACCCTTGGGAAACATTACACCTCTGGTAGAATTGACAATACACTTTTCCGGTTTAATTCCACTTGCCAAAAACTTTTTTATTTCACCGCCCTGAGCTCCAATTCCCGGAATAAGATAAAGAGCTTCGCTTTCATTGGTCATTTCCACAAACCTTAAAAAATCCTTATCTTTAACAGTATAAGTTCCACCCACTACCAAACCATCCACTCCGGCCTCCAATCCTCGCTTCACCCTGTTTTCCCACAACCTCTCTCCTTGTTTATTCACAAAATTCATTTCCGTTTTGTATTCCGGATTACTCATCAACCCCATCGTAATAACGGCTATATCCCTTTTGCGAGCCGACTGAACAATATTTTCAATATTACCGGCAAAAGGAGCAACTGTAACAGCATCAAAACCCAACTGCTTATAATCATAAAACCACGAATCGTTGGTAAAACCCAAATCCGCCACCTTGGAATCAATAATCGCCAACAAGCCCAATTGATGAATTTTATCCACCACTTTTTTCAAAGCTGTTCTGTCTCCGGCATTTCCCCAAGAGCCGGCATTGGGTTTAATGGCCACCACATAAGGAGCAACCGCTTCAATATATCTTAAAGACCACTCCAGTTTATCAACTCCCTGAGGCAACCCTTTTTCTCCCCGTCCCATTTCGTAAACGGAAGGATCCAATCCGGCACAAATATTACTGCCCTTTTCCAAACGCAATTGGTGCCACCGTTCCCAAAATATGTTTCGTCTTTGTTCTAACTCTCCTCTAACAAAAACCGCCTCCACTCCTCCGGCAAACGACCGTCCTTCCAATGGTGACCAGCCGACTTTTGTTTTTAAATTAGCCGAAGAAATCGTTCTTGTGCTCTTTAAATTCAAAACCGTCAAATTTCCCAAGTATCCTTTGGCTATTTTCCCAAAACCCTTACCAAATTTTTGCTGAGGAAATTGTCGTTTTAAATGAGGGTTGACAAACTTACCGGGATTTTCCGACGCCACTCGCAAAATCTCTTGGGGAGTAAAATTGTATTTAGTCATCAACTCCACGCAAACCACTCCATAAGTATCCAACCAAGGCGCTCCGCTCATACCATCTTCCAGACAAGTCTTCCGGTACAATTCTTTATCCTCTTTTTTAATCATTTCGGCAATTTCCACATTGCTTTTATTTCGATACTTTTTACTTTCTTTAAATTTGGCAAAAGCGGAAAATTTTTCTTCTCTGGTATGAGGTGCGTGATCCGTCGCCAAATATTGAATAAAACCGTTCTTTAAACCGGCTATCAAATCTTTTCTATCTTGCGGTGTTTGTATTGCCGGATTCATTTGAATTTTAGTCCAAAGCTCCGGATTTTTCCGAGCCATCTCTTTGTCAAAAAGCAAATGCAAAGGAGAGACTTCTAAAGTAATTTTCGCCCCCCGCTCTCTGTATTCCTTTATCAATTCAAAACTTTTCTTACCCAAAGACCAGTGACATAGCTTGGCCTCAATTTTATACTTTTCAATAAGAGGCAAAAGTAATCTCAAACCCTCCTCCACACTTTCTGCCGGACGACGATCGCTGTGTGTTTCACCGTTCCGACAAGCTTGTACAATCGGCTCATATTCTACATGAAAAGAAATATTCTGTCCTTGGTAGCGTTGTAAAATTTTATCCAACTCCTCGGCATAAATCACCGACAGATCTCCCACCGACTTTCCAAAATACAACTTATAAAAATGTTCGCCCGGCTTTCCCAAAGGTTTGGTTTGGGCATCAATACCGACATAATTCAAAATGGAAACGGGGGAAGTCAATTCCCCCACCCGTTGCCGATGCCACTGCCAATCATTCTCCGTCGTCAAAGGTTTGGGAGTATTGGGCATTGCACTAATATGCACACACCCTCCGTTCAAAGCGGCTTCAGTGACCGTTTGATAGTCTTCTTTGTAATTCTGTTTCCCGGTTCGGTCTTCCCGAGCATGGATATGCACATCACCAAAACCGGGAAAAATCAAACTATCTTTTTCAAAAACAAAATCCGCCTCTCCCAATTTTTTCTTTGCTAACTCCACAACTTCTTCAATCAAACCGGTTTTTTTGTTAAGAAGAATTTGTCCCCGAAAGGGCTTTTTCTCCGCCGTAACTATATATCCCTCCACAATTACCTTTTGTTTTTTTGTCATTATTTAAATTTTAATTTATTAAATTTATTTTTTATTATTTTTATCGTTATAATTATAATCATTTAATTTTTTCAGCAAAGCCATTCGCACCCACAAACCATTGGCGGCTTGCTCAAAGTACTTAGCTCTCTTGTCATCATCAACTTCCACGGAGATTTCATCCACCCGAGGCAAAGGGTGCATTACAATCGCTTCCTCTTTCATTGTTTGCACTTTTGCCAATGTCAAAACCAGATTTCCCTTGGCCTTTTCATATTCCAGTCTCCGTTTAAAACGCTCTTTTTGAATACGAGTCATATATAGAATATCCGTTTCTCGCAAACAACTCTCCAAATTGTCCGTTTCCGTAAAGGTTAAATCCCGTTCTCGCAAATATTCCTTCACACCTTCTTTTATCCGTGAGTTTTCCGGAGAAATAAAACAAAAATGATTACCGGGAAATTTACCCAGAAGATAAACCAAAGAACCAACCGTTCGTCCTCGCAAAAGATCACCGGCCAAAGCGATTTTTAAATTATCCAACCTACCAAAATTTTGATAAATGGTATAAGCATCCAGCAGAGATTGGGTGGGATGTTGACTTTTGCCACTTCCGGCATTAATCAAAGGAACGGTTGTCACTTCCATTGCTCTTTCCGACGCCTCATCATCAAAATGCCTCATAATAATAAAATCGGCATAAGTTCCCATTACCCGAGTGGAATCCTCTATGGTTTCTCCCTTGGAAGAAGAAGAAAATTCCGCGGCGTTTTCCGTAGTGATAACCGAACCGCCCAAACGATGCACCGCCGACTCAAAAGAAAATCTGGTTCTGGTAGAAGGTTCGTAAAATAAAGTGGCTACGATTTTATTTTTCAACTCCCGATAATATTTTTGGGGATTTTTTTTCATATCATCCACCAATTGAAATACTTCCAACAAATAATCAACCTCAAATTGCTTGGTGGAAATAACATATTGATTGGGATTGGGATTTTTCATAGTGTGTTATATTTTATTTTTATTTATCAGCTTATTTTAAAAAACAAAGCTCAACTGAGCTTTATTTTCTAAATCATTTTATTTTATAAAAAATCTTTTATTTTTTCTTGGGCAATTTCCAAATCCTCCGGAGAACCGATTGGCAACCACTTATCGGTACTAATCACTTTGGTTTTGTATTCCGGATACATTTTAACCAAAGTTTGCGGAAGACCAAACTCCGTTTCGGAAATTCGCACCGGATCGGTATTGAAATATTGCGGAGACAAAACATACGCTCCGGTATTTACCAACCCTTCCTTTTTATTGTGCGGTCGTTCCACCACTGCCGTCAAATAACCTTCTTCGTCCGTATCCACCAAACCGAATTGTTCCGCTCTCTTGGTTTGATAAGCTAACAAGGCCTGCTCAAATTGCAACATTTTTTGCAAATCTTTCCGATCATATAAATCATCACCCATCATTACCAAAACCTTCTCCGAATCAATTTCCTCTTTGACCAAAGCCACCGCCCCGGCGGTACCGTTTAAATCTTTTTGCACAACATATTTTATTCTCCGCCCGGCATATTCCTCTCCGAAAAAATCCCTAATTTGCTCTTGTAAATAACCGACGACAAAAATCACCTCGTCAATTTCTTCCGGCAGTATTTCCAAAGTATAAGCCAACTTTGGTTTTCCCTGAATGGGTAACATGGGCTTGGGAGTGTTTTTGGTTAAATCTTTCATCCTAGTTCCCAACCCGGCCGCTAAAATTATCGCTTTCATTTATTATTTTTAAATATTAAATAATATCTTCAATAAATATTCCAAAAAGTATAGTATTGGCGAGAACACTTCATAAGAATATATTTCACCACTTCCTCATCAATTTTAAATTCAAAACCGTTTTCTGTCAATTTGTATTTTAAGCCTCATTACAACTAACTCTCTTTATCTTTTATTAAAAGTTTCTCCTAAAACAACAGTAAACTTTTCTCTATATCACAAACATTAACTGTGAAATAATAGGAAAATTTTAACAAACCAATCTTTAAAGCTCTTCTTTTCTAATCTTTTCCAATCCTTCCATATAATCATCCAAAGGAAATACTTTACCAACTTTAACAAATATCCGTTCCTCGTCCACAGAAATACCCTCAAGACTTATTGGTTGCACAACACATCCATCATCCCTAACTTCCTGTACTGAACCAAGCTGAAAACTATTCATTTCGTCATTCCAAAAAGAAACAAGATCTTTTTCTTTTATTCCTTCCCCTCCTTCTTGAATTTGTTTCTCTAAGTACCCTAACAACTTTCTTGCTAATGATTGATACCTTTCATTTGAATTATTCTCTGGTTGTTTTGAATATTCTTCACTCATTTTATTATTTTAAGAATTAAATCTCCTTGCTAATAACAACTTTTTGCCCAGCTTGAATACCGGACTTATCACTAAACACCGGCTGACGGGGTATTTTCCCATTTATCTTTTTAACAATAGTAACGGTAAATTGTCTTTCATCGAGGTCATTATCTTTTACAACCATTACCCGATCACCCTCCAAAACACCTATGGCCGACGCCAAATTTTTGGTGAAAGCAATATGATCACTCTCCAGAGTAGTGATATCGGATTGTGATTCTATCCGGTCATCATCGGAAACAATCATCGCTTCTTTTAATATTTTTCCTTCCAATCTCACCTTATCTTCTTCGGTGGTATGTTCTTCCAAATAATTTTGCAAGGACTCCTCATCCGGAAATTCATCTTGAAAATCTTGAGCAATTCTCGCCAAAATATCTACAACTTCATTTCTTTTGCTCTGCAAAACATTGATTGGAATCTTCGCCTTAATAAACTGATATAAATCACCTAAAATTTCCCGTCGAGAAACATGTACCGGACTACCGCAAATCGTTTCGCCCTCCTCGGCAATTCTTACCCTTACGGGCTTGTCGGCAACTTCCTGAATTTCATCCCCTTCCAATTTTTCAGTCAATTTTTCCTGAAACCATCTTAACACTCGCGGATCCGCCGGAAATCCTTGCTTGCGCATTCCACCGGCGATAACAATATCATTATCCTTAGTTGTTCTTCGTTCTGAAACCAGCATATGCAAAAACGGTTCACCCTGCTTCATCATCCTACCAACAATTTCTACCAAAGCCACTTGATAGGCCTTAATCATATTTTTTAATTCCTGACTTATATTTTTAATGGCATCGGTGGCATCAGTGTCAATTATCCCTTTAATCTTCGGGTCTTTTAAAACTGTAGCCAAGATGGTTGGATACCCCCCAATCCGTTTATCTTTTTCACCTTCATCATCTAAGATTGCCATCTTAAGTCTATCCACTACATATTCAGCAAAGGCAACTCCCTCTTTTCTCTTGCCTTTTTTTGCAGCGGACACAACAAACTCATCACCTTCGCTTTTAGTTGGCAACTTATAATACTCCGCCGACAATACTTGCAATAAAGTATTTTCAACTTCACCGGGAATAATTTCATATCTATCATATTTAATATCCGGAAATTTTTCATACCCCCCTCGATCACCAAATAGCATTTCCCAAATTCTTTGTTCAAATTGATCACGAACTTTTTCATCTACTGTCTTCCTCCCTGTGCCTCCTGACCATTTTTCTATCATAACTTTATAATTAATTATTAAACAATATTCACTTTTTTTTATTTACCCCGTGCAACAACTCATCTAAAATCCTTCCCGCCACATTAATTCCCGTTGCCCCTTCAAAGCCCTTAAATTGAGCGGAAGTATTTACCTCAATGGCCAAATAATCATCCCCCGCTTTCATAAAATCAATTCCCGCATAAAACAACTTGCCTTCTTTCATAATTTTTTTGGCATAAGCTTCCAATTTCGCATCAACTTCCACCTGAGTAGCCACTCCGCCCAAAGAAACATTGGATTTGAAACCTTCTTGAGCTTCCCGTTTTATCGCTCCAATAATTTTTCCGTTAATACAAAGAACCCGATAATCAACACCTGCCGATTCTTGAATAAACTCTTGCAAAAGAAAACGAATTCTATTGGTTGGCAAAATATTATTCTTAGCTTGATCAAAAGTATTTTTAATAAAATCAATCGCCTCTTTTTCATTATTGACAATTTCCACAAACTTTCCCACCGTACTTACATTTTTTTTGATAACACAAGGCCAACCACCAACCTTGTCCACCATCCTATCAATATAATACGAATTTAAAAACACTGTGCGCGGAGTTGGAATGGAGATTCCGGCAAAAAACATATTGGTTAAAAACTTATCTGAAAAATCAACAGCATCCTTACTGGGCCACATTTTCAAACCTTCCCGCTCGGCTTTTCTGGCTACAAAATGTCCGATAGTCAAATTGGAAATTCCCCACAAAATATCATTGGCTTCAAACTCAATTAATTTTCCATTTTCATCATATAATCCGGAAGCCGTTAAAACAGACTTATAAATATTTACAAATTTAAATTCAACATTCCTCTTCTCGCACTCTTCTCGAAAACGCAATGCTCTATGCTCACTAAAAACTTCCCCTAAAACAATAAATCTTTTTTTCATAAAAATATACTTAATTATCTATTTGCACAAGTCTGTTTACAATATTACCCGCAACATCTTCCCCGGTTGCTTGTTCAAAACCTTTAAACTGCGGGGAGGTATTTATTTCCAACACTTGATATCCCTCATTACTTTTAATAAAGTCAATTCCCGCCATAAACAATTTCGATTTTCTCATTATTTTTTCACTCATCTCCCTGATCTCTCTAATTTCCGAAATCTCTTTAACCTCTCCTCCCAAAGAAAAATTGGCTTTAAAAGATCCTTCACTTTTGGCTGTTCTTTTCATTATACCTAAAAACTTATTACCTATACACAATGCTCTATAATCAGTACCGTAACTCTCTTTAATCGGTTTTTGTAACAAAAAACAAAATGCCCTGGGAAAAACCTTTTCCAAAGTAATTTTTTCCTTAGCTGTCATAATAAACTCCAAACACTCCTTTTTGCTATTCACCATTTCCACCAAACTACCATTCCCTCCGGTTGTTTTTTTAATAATACAAGGAAAACCACCAATAGTTTCCGCCAATTCATCAATACTGTTTGAAGATAAAATCAAAGCGGAGGGAGGAGTTGCTATCCCAATCCGTTTCAAAAAAATATGAGAGTTAAATTTATCAGCTAATTCCCAAGATACTTTTTGTGGAAAAATAATTTTACCTTCCAACGCTTTTATTACATACTTACTAATCTCACTATACCCCAAAAAATAACCTGTATAATTAAACTCCTTTTTTAAAAAAATAGGACTCTCTATCAATCCATTATTAAATAAAATTTTATCTAAGTCAATAAATTCATAATCAACCCCTGCTTGTTCACTTGCTTCTTTCAAACGACTAATTCTATACGGATTATTTCCGGAATAAAAAAACAATATCTTTTTTTGCAACATATTAGATTATTTACAACTTATTACAATCTATTTACTTTTTGTAAAGTTTCTTTATGATTATATCCATCACCAATATAAACAATGACATCACCCGGCCGGACATTTTTTACTGCCGACAACAAAGCATCATCTTCTTCTACAACAACCTCTTGGTTCGCAAAGCCGACCTCCTGTAAATATTTGCTCAACAAGTTCGCCGTCTCACCAATACCACGCTTTTTCCCCTCGGCAACTCCGATGCTTTCTTTCATTTTTTTTCCATCGACTTTATCGTAAATATAAATATAGTCATAATACTTACTGATTTGTTTAGCAATATTTTTAATATCCTTATTAATCCTGGAAGGGTCAACCCTTAAAACACCAACCACTCTATTTTTGGCAACACTCTTGGCCAGTTTGGCAATTTGCTTAAAAGATTCCGCCTCGTGAGCAAAGTCAATTATAAGTTGATAATCTTTTTTTCTTACAAACACCAATCGCCCTCCTTCAGGATTAACGGAATATGCCATTAATATTTCAGTAATTTCCGGCACTTTCCGTAAAAATTTCCTTTCTCCCAATTGTGCAAACAAGCCGGCATAAACAAAAGCGATATTAAATAAATTTGGTTCAAAATTTCCCCTAAAAGAAAATGGTATTTTCTCAAGATTGCAAATATCTTTTTTATCACCCGCTTTATAAAAAATAAGTTCTTTATTCTCCCGATTGATCTGAAAAAAATAATTGCCTTTTAATAGAAATCTATCCAAATTATCAACTTCATAACCAACTGCTATTTTGGTTCTTTTTATTTTTTCTTTATTTAGTTGCTTTACTAAATACTTATCACTGGAATTATAAATAAAAATACCTCCCTTGCGAATTCCTTGAAATATAAATCTCTTGGCATTATAAATATCTTTTCTATTCTTTATTCTAACATTGGTAATATGGTCTCGATAAATATTGGTCCAAATGCCAATGTTATGTCGAAAATAACCCAGCCCTAAAAGAGAAGATGAACCAATAGCCGCCTCAAGAAGACAAATTTTATTTTCAGAATTTATTAACGGCTCATTTCCCAACTCAAATAAAAAACGCCCGGGACAATTATTGGGAACCATTCCCCAATATTCCCGAGAATAAAAATAATCACTTTTTTGTTTCCCATTTACAAAATGACCATCCGTGTCAACACGTAAAGTATCGAACTTCAACCCCCTGTAAACAAAATCCAACAATCGTATAATTGTTGTTTTTCCTTTTGTTCCCGTAACTGTTATTAAGGGATATGGTTGTGATAATATTTTTTTCATAAAATCATTTATTTACTTTCTTCAAATTCCCCTTTCTTAATCGCTTCAAACAACTTACCGGAAATTGTGTAATATTTTTGACCATTAATCTCGAAAACGACCCAGGGACGAGGGGTATTTTTTGTTACAATTTTCAAAATTTCAATTTTATAACTACCCTTCTTAATCGCATCCTTTATACCACCTAACCAACTATGCGTATCCACTTGAAAAATCGGAAAATTATCTTGAGAAGCATATCTTTCTCTGATGGATTCTCTTCCCTCATCATCTAATTCAACATACTTTTCTAAAAACTGCCTCATCCCTTTTAACAACAATCTTTCATCAATCCTCTCCCCTCTTTCTCTTAATTGCTCATTCACCGTTAAGGGTGTTCTTGGTCTTGTTTTCATCTTATTTAATTTAACAATTATAACTCAGCTATCTTTTTTTCTATAGCTTTCCTTAAATTTTCCGCCTCTCTCATGGAAAGTCTCTTTTCACCATCCTCGGCGTCTCCACTTGAAGCCTCTTCCCAAAAATACTCAATATGCCCACCATTTATCGACAAATGCAAAAAAGTGGTTTTAAATTTCCAACCACTTTTCTCATCATTGGAGAAAATACCCTCGATTGGATCATCAATATCAACAACATCCATCACCAAATCGTCAACCACTTCTCTATAAAAGTCTTCTATCAAAACTTTTTCTCTTTTTTCTCGATATTGTTCAAATAGTTGATTAACAATACCTGATTGTTTCATTTGCCCTCTTTTGGAATCGGAATTATTATTCATATTTTCCACATTTTTTATTTAATAATCAATTACCTTTCTAAATATACCAAACTGTCTTAAATTTCACCAATTAATTCCCTTGTTACTAACCATTGTCCAACATCTCTCGTTACTCTCATCATTTCCCACTGACATTTCCTTACTTCACCTCCACCAAAAATCTTTTTAAATTTCTCCTTCCGATGATAGCCGGATACTTCAAATGCTCCCGATTGATAATTGTTACCCGAGCCGGAATTGTTCTTTTGTCCATAATAAATTTCAATTTCACCACCGGACGATAACTGGTACCATGAGAAGAGTGAATAATGGCCGTATCCACCAGATAAGGAACTTTTTTAAACAAAAGCTCTCGCTCTCGCACCGTTTTGTTTTTAATTCCTTCCCAACCGCCATTTTCTTGATAAATTTTTTCATAGGCGACGATAGTCTCGGCAAATCCGGCTTCCTTGGCCAAATCCAAACCGATAGAAGTGAAGCCGGCTCCCGTATCAATTTTAGCTTCTACTTTTATCTCCTTCTTGTTCCGTCCGATAATTTTAATTTTTTCCACCGTGCCGATAATTCTCTTCCCGGATAAACCTTCAATTTCATCTTCAATTTCTCCGCCAAACAAATTGCGAGACAAGGCTACTCCTCGCCGAACGGTTTTTATCTTCAAACCCTCCACTCGATTTAATCGCGCCAATAAACCTTCTTGATTGGCAACTTGAATGGATAAACCGGGACGAGCATTTAGTTCCATAAAAACCGGTCCCTTCTCTCTGTCAATGGCGATATCAGCTCCCAAATAACCCAAACGAGAAACATCTTGCGCCTTAATGGCCAACTCCAAAATTTCTTCCCAATGTGGTATTCTAATTCCACTCAATAACAACCCATTGGGAGATTTTTCCACCACTCGGTCATACTGAATGGCGGTGGTGGTTACACCGGTGGCCATATCAATACCAACCCCAATCCCTCCCCGATGTAAATTGGAAGTTCCACCGGAGGCCTCGGTGGGAATTCTCATCATCGCCATTACCGGCACCCGATTGTAAACAATTACCCTAATATCCGGCACTCCTCGAAAAGCATAGGGCTTAAAACCGGGATAAAGTTTAATTCTCTCCTCAAAGAAAGCCACATCGGAAGTCCCCGTTCGAGAAAAAGAACCGTCTAAAATATTTTTAATATGGGTACGCAAATGATCTTCCGTAACCTGACTGCGATTGGCCTTTACCCAAATATTTTCACTGCCCTTTTTCTTTCCGTAAACCACCAAAATACCGTCACCGCCAAAACCAAAATTCGGCTTTAAAACAAAACTTTTGGGCAAAGTGGAAAAATCAAAATTATTTAAATCATCATGAGTTTTAATGCTCTTAATCAAACGCGGTACCGGCACTTGAGCTTTTTTCAAAACTCGTTTACAACGCAATTTATCATCCGCCAATTTTTTGGCCGACTTTAAATTATTCGGTCGGATATAAATTAAATTTCGGGCGTTCATACCCAAAACATCTTTACTTTTTGGGAACATTTTTTCCGTTAATTAAATCTTTAAACCTGAAATATTCCATCAAGCGCAAACCGGTCCAACGACCTAAGAACATATTGACCAAAATGGTCAATAAAATAACCATCGGATATTGTTGCACTAAAGACAAAAGCGGTTTCCAGCTGATGATGCAATAAGAAATGATGGAAATCAACAAAGTTTCCACCGACAAAACAATCGCCGTTCGAGAACCTTTTTCAATTTGCGTCGCCACAAATTTTTCCACCAAAGTGATCATAATCAAAATGGGAAAAATTGAAACACCGGCCAACCCCGTTCTATTTAATGCCCCTCCCAAAATCAAAACACCGAGAGTAGCAAAAGAAACCAAAGTAATCACAATGGCCATTCTGGGCAAATAGAGCAATCGAAACCGTCGTAAAACAATCCTACTTATTGTCCCCACTAAAATAACCATTATAAAAATAGCTGTTCCATATTTCACTCCTTTGGTCAAATTGCCGGCTTGCAAACCGATGCTCAAAAAAGCAAAAGTAATCATTGCCGGCGTATAAATACCAAACGCCTTAATTCCCACAATCTGACGAAAGAAAGTGATAATCGTTACCACAATTGGTAAAACTAAAATAAGCTTGACTGTATCAACAGGCACTCCGTAACCAACAGCCATTTCTACCAAAGGACTATAGACTTGATTAATCATAGATTTATCTTAATTTATTTAACCTTTAAAATTTCAAAAACAATAATCAACCAACCCCAAGAGCATCAAAAGCGCCCTTCTTTTCAAATTTATT
>CAYORE010000042.1:0-4016 GCA_964406325.1 uncultured Bdellovibrionales bacterium
AAAGAAGCTGACGGCACGATCTTATGCCCTCGCTCCTCCATAAATTTCAAATACTTTTTTCTAATTTCATTTGCGTTCATAGTTTTTTGCGATTTATAAATATATTTATTGCTTATTTAACCCTTTCTATCTTATCTGCAACTGCTCTAAAATTGATGTTCATATTAATTTTAGCGTAATTGAAAATTATCTCCAAATTGATTTATATTTAGCCCGGTATATATTTTCTGATTTCCTGCCGAAATTTTTCAAGGTGTCTATAAAATATTTGTAAGCATTCTTCTTTTTTATCAGGATGGACAAATTTTTTAATGAAATATTTTATATCTTCAATAAATCTATGCCGTATATACATTGTCGGCATTTCAACATATTCAACCATATCAACATCACCTACAAACCATTTCACATTCACGCCCTCAGGATTTACAACTCGCGGAACTTGAAACCACAAAGTATGAACGCCGAAAAAGAGTCCTTGAGAAGTGGCTTGCTCTAATTTGGTAAATATACTATCAATCAATCCTTCAAAATTATTTATTCTCAACTTTTTTAGATAATTCCTCCTTTTTACCCGCTGTCCATATCCGGTTTTTATTGGTGTATCTCTCCCGGTATCATTATTTGCCAGAATAATTTTATCCTCGTCTTGCAACAGTGTTGCTATAATGGTAGTGCCTTTGTAAATAAAAATCTCATCAAAAGTAGGTATTTTAAACTTTTTCAATAAAATAAATTTTTCCAATGTTCTTTGAGTATCTACAAGCGCCTGTTGATGTATGTCTCTTTTTAATTTTTCCCCCAGACCAAATGGATTAATTTTTATTAAAATTTCCTGTCCAAGAGAATTGGATGGATAAATCTCTTTGTGAGCATAGACATGGCTACCTCCTTCTTCGTCACGAATCTTAACAGAGTATATTCCTTTCCCTGAGTAAAATCCTCCTCTATGAAATTTTTCCAATTCTTCCAATTCAGCGTAAATCAAAGCGGAGTATTTTTCATTAACCGGCGCTCCCAAAATTTGATTAAATTCAGGCTTAACCGGCTCACTGTTTTTAATATAACCCAGGTTTTTATAGTCTAACATTGAATCTAACGAGAACTGTTTTCAATTCCTAATAGGACTGATTCTAATTCCCCAATAAACTACTTAGTAAAATCTAACTGTATTTTAATCTTCCCCGTTTTTTTCATAACGGAAGCCCGAACCGTTAATTTTTCTCCGCTACTTTCTTTGTTAAAAACGAGTATAGAAATAAAATCATTAGTTGTATCCTGTTTAAGAGTGTAGCCAAGGGTAGATAATTTTTCTTTGTAAAATTTAACAACCGTTGGCAAAGGATCATCTGTTTCAATTGTTATCATAGTTATACCACCGACATTTCTTACTCTTTGTAATAATCCATTATTATATTCCGGAAGATGAGCGGTTTTCCAAACCGCCGGATAACTTTCGTTCAGGGCTTGATTAACTTGCTCCTTTTTTGTTCCTTCGGTTTTCTGTACATTCTTTTTATCGGACTGTTTTTCCAGTTGTCTGGTTGAATTGATTACTGGGGTTTTATCGGCAATCTTCTTGGTGACCATTTTGCCAGTAATTACAATTCCAGCCACTACAACCACCCCAACAACAATTGCAATTATTGCCACATTACTAAACCCGCTTTGGATATTTTTTTCCTTTGTTTCCATATTTTTTTATTAATTATTAATTTTACTTCTTTCATATTTTTAAAATAAACTATTTTGTAAATACCAATTCTACCGCGTCAATTACAATATCTCGCACACCGGTCTGTTTTAGTTCCGATAAAGTAAATTCTCTTAAACCCGCTTCTTTGTCATACTCTTGGGGATCTAAATTTTCTTCCACTTTTTTTATTTCTGCCGGTGATAATTCAATTTGAAAGATAAAATGCATATCATTTCTTCCGGTCGGCCACAAAGTCCGAACCGGCAGTCCATTGCTATCAACCAAATTTATTCTCTTGAACCGCTTTGGCTTCACCTCCAATCCGGTTTCTCTTTTAAAACAATTAACCATATTCTCCAAAGGATCTACTTGCGCCTTAATCACTCCACCGATAAACCAATAACCGGCTCCTGTTTCCGCAGTTCGCACCGGAAACAATACGGTTTGTTTTTCTTTGTTAACAATCAAACAATCGGTACAAGGCAAGAGGTTTGTCCGAATTGATTTCTTGTATTCTTCATCACTTAAAAACGGTCTTTCCGGCAATTCCACTCCTCCCGTGTAATCGTAAACATTTTTTATGTCACTCATACAACTATATTTTACTAATTAATTTTACTAATTATATGTTGCATATTACACTTCCCTTACTCCATCTTCTTTTTCAACATTTCCATCACCATCGGGGGATTAGCTTTTCCTTTGGTTTCTTTCATTACCTGTCCCATTAAAAATTTTATGGAATTTTCTTTTCCCGCTTTATAATCAGCCACCGCCTCCGGATAAGCGGATAAAATTCCCTCAACAACTTTTTCCAACTCTCCACTGTCGGACACTTGTCCCAAATCTTTTTCTTCAACTATCTGCGACGGATCACCGCCGGTTTTAAACATTTCTTCCAAAACCGTTTGAGCAGTGGAAGAATTAATTTCTCCCAACTGAATCATTTTTATCAATTCGGCAAAATTTTCCGCCGTAATTTTTAAATCCTTCACCGACACTTCGTTATCACTCATCAATTTAGACAAGTTGGTAATTAAATAGCCATTAGCCAGTCGATAAACCTTAACTTTCGCCTTGTCGTCAAGTTTAACTCCCTCTTCTTGAAACCAATTGGTTAATTCGGAAGCAATTTGCTCAAAATATTCTCCTAACTCTTTATTTGTCACCAAAACTTCAACATTCTCCGGAAGCAAATTATATTCTTTTTGAAACCTCACTCTTCTTTCCCGGGGCAATTCCGGCAAAGAACGCATCATTTGTTTTTGATATTCGGCGTTTAGTATAAAGGGTTGCAAATCCGGATCGGGAAAATAACGATAATCATCGGCATTCTCTTTCTTTCGCTGACTAAAAGTCTCTCCTTTATTCTCATCCCAACCTCTTGTTTCCTGAATAACCTTTTCTCCATTTTCCAACAGCTCAGCTTGTCTTTCAATCTCATATTCTACCCCCTTTTCAATCGCTCGAAAAGAATTGATATTTTTCAATTCCACTTTTGTGCCGGACAAAATATCTTCCCCTTCTTTATGCAAAGAAACATTTGCTTCGCAACGCATTTGCCCCTTTTCCATGTCAGCCGGTGAAATCCCGATGTATCGAAAAATAAGTTGCAACTCTTCGCAAAATTTCCGAGCCTCTTTGGCGGAGGTAATATCCGCCTCACTTACCAACTCCATTAAGGGGACGCTGGAACGATTAAAATCAACCAAACTCTCTCCACTGACCGGATGATGAGTTAATTTGGCGGTATCTTCTTCCAAGTGGATGCGGTGAATACCGACTTCTTTGGAATAGGTTTCCGCCTGAACATTACCTTTATCTTTATCATCTTTATAAACTTGAAATTCCAATCGGCCATCTCGACAAATTGGTAAATCATACTGGGAAATTTGATAACCCTTTGGCAAATCCGGATAAAAATAATTTTTCCGGTCAAATTTTGATTCTTCGGTGATACGACATTGCAAAGCCAATCCGGCTTGCACCACGAAATCAACGGCTTGAGCGTTGGGAACGGGAGTTGCTCCGGGCTGACCGGTACAAACGGGACAAATGTTTTTATTCGGCTTTTTCTCTAACCCCATTCCGTTTTTACAACCGCAAAACATTTTGCTTTCGGTGGCCAACTCCACATGAATTTCCATTCCGATTGTCGGGATATATTTCATAAGTTCTAATTTTAAATTTTAATTATTTCTATAAAACTACCAATTAACTATGATTAATTTACTGTCCCCCAATGGGAAAATAAAATAAATTTGTAACATATTTCCTTTTATTTATATCATTTTAAACGGTAAAAAGCAAACTTTTTTAA
>CAYORE010000043.1:0-7771 GCA_964406325.1 uncultured Bdellovibrionales bacterium
GATAATTATGATAAAAATAGAAATTCCCAGAGGAACAAAAGTTATAAACCAAGGCCTGCTTCGCCAAGTTTTCCAAGCAAAGGCAATGGCGTCTGTTACCGACAATTTTTCGTTGTTGGCGATTGTCACTTCTTCATTTTGGGCATTTTTTTGTTCTTGACTTGGAGAAGTTACAGTAGAGGAGTTGTTTTTTTTCACCAGCTCCTCTTCCGAATTATAAGACAACTGCTTCGGTGTCAATGTTTCCATTTTTTTATTTTTTGTTTCTTAATTTCTTAATAACACTTTTCTTTTAATGTTATTATAACACATTCTTTTAGAAAAAACTATTTCTGTGCAAAAAAAGTCTTCCTGTGGTATAATTATAGTGAGGGAAAAACAATGGGGGTATTACGATAATGTCAAGATATTAAAAAATAAAAAATTAATTTCTGAGAATTGTTTTATGATTTATCAATTTATTCAATTTTATTTGGCGATTTTTTTAACCTTGTTTTTGCCGGGATATCTCGCAACCCGAGCGATTTTTGGTAAAAAATATTCAACCCTTTTATCTCCAGAAAAATTGTTATTAAGTTTTCTTTTGGGTCTGGTTGCAACCGATTTTTTAATGTTAACTTTAGATTTTTTTCAGATAACGATTAATAAGCCAAATTTATTAATAGGTCTTTTGGTTTTAAGTGCCGTCTTTGCTTTAATCGCTCGTTTCACTTCCGATTCGGTTTTTTCTTTTACGACCCTTCCTTTAACTAAAAATAACAAACTTCCCTTTTCTAAAAGACAACTTTGGGTCTTTGCTATTCTTTTCACTACCGCTCTTGTTTTGCGGGGAATTTATATTGTCCAAGGGATTATTCCCAAAAGTACCGACTTGGGGCATCATATGTACTGGGCTAAATACATTAGCACAACCGGTACTTTACCGACTTACGATGCCAAATTTATTATTGGCGAACACCTTCCTTTTGCCGCCATCAATTTATTGAGTAACATTCCTTATGTCAGTGCTTTTCCTACGGTGATAATTTTTATTTTTAACATCTTTACCCTTTTAGGGGTATTTCTTTTGATTTATCGTCTGGCGAAAATTATTTTACCATTCTTTCAAAAATTTTATTCTTCTTGGTTTGATAAATTAACTCCGCTCACCATTGCTTTCTGGGGATTGTTTACCATCGGTGTTCTTTATCCCATTTCCGCTCCTCAAGCAAAATTTATCTCCGGCGGAGTTATCGGCAACATAATCGGCAATTTTTTGTTTATTGTAATCATTTACGCTTTTTTTCTAACTATCATTCGTCGTTCCACCGCTTGGGCCAATATTTTTTTACTTTCGTTATTGACAATTATCTACACTCACCATCTTTCCACTTTTGTCTTGGCTTATTCTCTGTTGCTGATATTTTTTTCTTTTGCTGTCCTCACTTTAATTTTTCTTAAATTTGATTTTTCTCAATTCGGTCGAGAGGTTTGGCGTTATTTGAAACTCTTTACCGGTTTTTTGTCCATAACCATAATACTACTCGGTCTTTTATTTATAATTAAAATACACCCTCCTTCTTATCTAAATCCTTCCGCCATTGATACGGCTGTCGGCACTCCCACTAAAATAACTCGGGTGGGAATTTCTTTACCGGGTATTATTGATCGTATTGGGGCTTGGCGAGTTCTTTTTGCCGGAATTTTTACTCTTTTTTTCCTTCCCCCTTTCCTTTTTCTTTTAAATAACTCTTTTCGTTTTGTTCGAAAATTTCCAAAAATTTCCTCCATCTCTCCCCCTTCTTCTTTAAATACCACCTCCTTACTTCAACTTGCCTTAACCGTTGCCGTTTTGTTTGCTTGGACGAAAATAATTTTTTTGATGAGTTGGCAACCGGCTCTTTTGAAAATAGATATTCCCAGCAATCGCTTAATTACCTACTTGACTTATCCCCTTTCCATTTTGTCCGCCTTGGGAGTAGCCCTGCTTTTTCAAGCGATTTTCTTCAATTTTCCCAAACGATTTTTTTCCTTTCTGTTTGCTTTTTTTCTGATTATTGCCATAATATCAGGTGTTGCTCAAGATATCGCCCTTAATTTCCGAATCGGTCGTCATCGTCCTCAAGATGTTATGGAAACTTATCGGGCTTCCGAGTACTTAGCTGAAAAAACCGGTCCTCAAAATATGATTTTGAAGGATCATAAATATTTGGCGGGAGACACTTGGATTAAACTGTTTTTTATGCGTGGTTATAAATATCCCCTCTCCCGTACCTACAACCGCCGTTACGAAGACAAATATAATAAACATGAAACTTGTACTCGAGATATGATTGCCATTCCAAATTCGGAAGTCGGACAGGACTGTTTTGAAAAAACCGGAGTAAAATACATTTTTCTAAAAAAGAATTATGATGATACGGTCTTTTTAAACTCTCCGGAATTTCAAGAAATCTATTCTTCACAGTCGGTAAGAATATTTGAAAAAACCGATTAGATTCTAAAATCAATTGCCGGAAGTCATTTCCAAATAATCATTACAATTTTATGAATAAATATTTAAACTCCCTTACTATTTTTATTATTGTTTCCCTGCTTCTTGTCACCGGTTCGCTTTTTTGGTATGGTCAAAATCAAATAGAACTGGCTCGGGATATCAAAAGCACAATCTTGTCTTGGGAGAATTTAACCGATATAATCACCACCCCTCTTAATGGTAACAATAGTGATAATGAAAATAATTTAAGTTTAAATCTTCAAAATTTAAATTCTCAAGAAATTACCTATCAAATTAGCTTTATACTTAATAATAAAGTAGTGGACTCTCAAGAAATCACCCTTTCTTCTCAAGAGAAAAAACGTATTGAGCCGACTAAAAAAGTGACGGATGCTTTCAGTAATCTTTTGCAAAACAATCCTTCCGGCAAAATTCTTTATCAATTAAAGATTACTTGGGGAAAAGAAAAAGAAATTTTGGGAAAATGGCTTCGGCTTGTTAGGTGATTTTTAAGGATGGTTTATTGGTGGGGGTTTCATTAAATAATTATTGAAAGGTAAAAAATATGCTCAAATTAAATCAAAATAAAATAGAAAAAGGCAATGCCGAGCAGTTGAATATTGCTATCAGGGCTTTAAAATTACAATTAAAAACAGCGCAACAAACTATTGCGGCTCTACAGGAAGCATTAAGTGAAGAACAAAAAAGAAGCAATGCATTGGAAAAACAATTGCGTACAAAAGATCCTTTCCGTAAAATAGAATCTATCGCGACCAAAATTAGCAATGAGTAGACAAATATTAATTAAAGTATGATTAGTGTGTCTCTTTATTTTTTTAGAAACTGCTTGCCGAGAGATATTTTTAGTTTTTAATATTTATTTACCATCACCAAAACTATGTCTAAAATAAATACCACCAAATTACAAGAAGGTGTTTTACAGTCAAATGATGATATTTTATCCGGTTCCATTGTTGAAAAGAAGACTGTTCGAGAGAATATTGTTAAGAGAAAAATTCTTTTTGTTACTCGCCCCATCGCCCCTCCTTGGGATGAAGCCAGTAAGAATTTTGCCTATCAACTGGCGCTTAATTTGGCGAAAATAAATTCCAATTTGGAAATTCATCTTTTGACCAAAGGGCAACTGTCGGGAATACCGGAAAATATCGTTCAACATCCCATTTATACTTCTGCGGAAAATGATTTTAGTTTTTCTCAAAAAATTCGCTCTCTACTTTTTCAATGGCGAATGAAAAATGAATTTGATATTGTGCATTATTTTTTCACTCCCTCTCGTCTAAACGGATTTGTAATTAAGCATTTTCTTTATCCACAAAAGAGCAAAACTTTGCAAACCATCGCCACTCTCCGAGAAGATTTGATGTCACCCTCTCGGTTGCGTCGTAGTCTTTTTGGGGATATTTTGGTTACCTATTCCGATTATTCCAAAAAGCGTTTAAAGAGGTTGGGTTTTGTTAATGTTCAACATATTTATCCGGGAATTGATTTGGCAGACTTTACTCCTCGAGATAAAAATCCGGAATTATTGCGAGCTTACGGTTTTCAGGCCGATGATTTTATTATCGGTTTTACGGGCGAATATGTTCGTTTAGGTGGAGTGGATAATATTATTAAAAGTTTTCAAAAAGTAGTCCTCGAAATCCCTCAGGTTAAATTATTTCTCAATGTTCGGGTTAAAAATCAAAAAGATGCCGAGAAGAAAAAAGAAGTTATGAAAACTTTAAAAGATTTAAAACTATTAGACAAAGTTGTCTTTGCCGAAATGGATTATTTAAAGACTTGGGGAATGAGTGCCGCTTATAATCTGTATGATTTGGCTATTTTTCCTATTCAAAATATGCGAGGGAAATTTGATGTCCCCTTAGTGGTACCGGAAGCGATGGCTTGCGGTAAAGCGAATATTTTATCCAGTCTTCCTCTCTTAAAAGAGTTCGCCAATCACAATACAGCCGTTATTATTAACAAGAATGATCCCGATGAATTAACGGAAGCTATTGTGGATTTGTATAAAAATCCGGAAAAACGAAAAGAAATTGCTGACAATGGAATGAAATATGTTCGCCGAAATTTTAATATTGAATTTATTGCCGAAGAGTATAATGATTTGTATGATAAATTTTAATTTTGTTTTTCCTGACAAAATTCGTGGGAAAAAGATAAATTTTTGCCAAATTTAAATAAAATTTAAAGCGTTTGATCAAATTGACTATTTTATCCTTACCGCCTATAATAAAGATTGTAAAAAAATATAAAAATCGATTAAAATAATTTTATGCCGAATTACAAAATCACAAAAATAAATAAACACAAACAACGAATTGAGCCGACCGGTAAACAGCGCGTGCCGGTTGATTTTCATATTTCCGAAGAATTAATGCCCGATGAAAAAACCATTGAAAAATTGATTAAAGTTGCTTCCAATGAACATATTTTTCATCACACCAATGCCCTAAGCGATATTCATCGCAAACCGGGACGAAAAAATCCTTCCGGTACCGTGGTGGCCACTAAGAGATATTTTCTACCTCAACTTTTGGATACTGCTCCCAATTGCGGGATGCGTTTAATGACCACTCCTTTTAATGAAGATAATTTACCGGCCGATAAAATTGACAAACTCTTTCAACGCTTAGTGGAGGTTGTTCCCACCAAAACTTATATTGGCTCACCGGTTTCTCACCGAGTGGTATTGGATATTTGTAAGTATGGAAATCAGGCTTTGACAAAATACTTGAAGATGGATAATTCTATGAATGAAAATTTCTTAATGGGCGGCAATATGTTTGAGGAAGAGAAAATCAATGATAAGGATTTATTCACCGCCCTACCCCGAATGTTTTTCCGTTTTGCCCAAATTCGCTTGGGAGTTCTCGGCGCCGCTGGAAATCATTTTTTAGACTTGATGAAAGTCGGTGATATTTTAGAAGATGACATAGCCAAAAAAATGAATTTACATAAAGGACAATATGTATTTTTACTACATACGGGTTCCGGTCTGTTTGGTCAATATGCCAGTTATTTTTACACACCAAAACAAAAAGAACATTTTAGTCAAAAAGTTATTTTTGAAATGTCTCGTTTAACTTTTTTAAATAAAAAAACTCCTTGGCACCGACAATTGCAAAAAGATTTGCCGAAGTGGGCGCAAAAGAATGAATTTTATCCCATTGATAGCGAGTCGGAATTGGGAAAAAATTATTATTTGGCTCATCGAGCGGCCGGCAATCATGGCTTTGCCAATCGTACGATGATTCAATACCATATGGAAAGAGCTATTGAAAAAGTTTTAAAGAAGAAAAATTCTTTGGATGTTTTATATGATATGTCCCATGTTTATATGACTAAAGAAAATCACTTCGGAGAAGATATTATCGTAAGCAGGAGTAACACTACTCGCGCCTTCGGTCCTCAGCGAATGCAAGGAACAAAATTTGCCGACATCGGTGAACCGCTTTTTATGCCCTCTTCTATGAGTACGGACGCTTATGTGGGAGTGGGAACGGATGAAAATCAAGACACCTTTTTTTCAGCGGCTCACGGCACCGGTAAGGGTGTTAAAAAGACTTCAAAAGTTCCCAGTTCCAAAGAGGAATTGTTTGCCAAAATGAAGAATCGCGGAGTAAGATTGTATAATGCCAAATCCAGCAAAATAATTGAGCAAGATGCCGGACATTATAAAGATCCAACAGTGGCAGTGGAAGGAATGATTGCCAATAAAATAATGAAACCGGTGGCAAAAATGAAACCGGTGGCGGTGTTAATGTATTAACGACTTCGTCTCTCCTGTGAACCCATAAGTAGTTATTTTGTAGTTTCGTAGGGTTTGCTAAAATTTTAAATTCTAAATTACTCTTATATATGCTAACACTTTATAATACTCTCACCAATCGAAAGGAAAAATTTCAACCTTTACATAAGGGCAAGGTAAATTTTTATTCTTGCGGTCCGACGGTTTATAATTATGCTCATATCGGTAATTTACGAACTTATATTTTTGCCGATACTTTAAAACGAGTTTTGGAATTTAACGGGTTTGAAGTAAAACATATTATGAATATTACCGATGTGGGGCATTTAACGGAAGATGACTTAAATCAAGGAGACAGTGGTGATGATAAGATGCTTCAAGCGATGAAGAAAGAAAAGAAAACACCCGCTTCCATTGCTGAATTTTACACTAAAGCGTTTCAAAAAGATGTGAAGGCGCTGAATATTGAAAAAGCGAATTTTTATCCCAAGGCTACCGCTCATATACCGCAAATGATTAAAGTTATTGAAACTTTGATTGCCAAAGGTTATGCCTACGAAAAAAATGGAAATGTTTTTTATGATGTAGATAAATTTCCCGATTACGGAAAATTATCCAATAAAAAATTGGAGGAATTACAACATGGTGCGCGCTTAGATAAACATCCGGACAAAAAACACAGTTACGATTTTGCTCTTTGGCTCAAAGCTCCCAAAGAACATATTTTAAAATGGGATAGTCCTTGGGGAGAAGGTTATCCCGGTTGGCATATTGAATGCACGGCGATGAGTATGGAATACCTTGGGGAGACTCTTGATTTGCATACCGGCGGTGAAGATAATATTTTTCCTCATCACGAAAATGAAATCGCTCAATCAGAGGCTTATTCCGGGAAAACCTTTAGTCGCTACTGGGCTCACCCTCGTCATCTCTTGGTTGATGGACAGAAAATGTCCAAATCCAAAGGCAACTTCTATATTCTGCAAGATATTTTAAACAAAGGATATTCGGCAATGACTTTTCGTTTATTGGTTTTAAGCGCCCATTATCGCTCCAATCTAAATTTCACTTGGAAAGGAATGGAACAAGCTCAAAAAAATTTGGAAAAGATTGAAAAATTTATCGAGAAAATGAAAATTTTGAGCGAAGAAGATATTACTGAGTCTTCTGATAAATTTACTCTCGGAAATTCCGGAATTGATTTGGATTTACAAATTGGCAATCTTAATCCTAAAGATTGTTTAAATAAATTCACCTTGGCAGTGAATGATGACTTAAATACCCCACTGGCTTTAAGTATTCTGTACAGAATAATTTCCGAGATAAACAAATTGGACAAAATTTCACCGACTGAAGCGCAAGTTATTTTAAAGTTATGGGAAAAAATCAATAAGGTTTTGGGCTTAAAGTTATCGAAAATAAAAAATAAGGAGACCTCCGCTATTCCCGCTGAGATAAAAAAAATGGCTGAAGAGCGAGAGGTGGCTCGTTCCAAGAAGGACTTTGCCTTAGCCGATAAACTTCGT
>CAYORE010000044.1:0-11345 GCA_964406325.1 uncultured Bdellovibrionales bacterium
TTATAATATTGACATCAAAAAAGATATTGAAAATAACTCCCGTCCCCAAGGTTCCGGCTGGGACATCGGAGCTTATGAATATGTAGAAAATCAAACCGTCCGCGCCGATGTAGACAACAACTCCACCATCAACACCACCGATGCTATGTTAACTCTCAGAAACTCTTTGGGATTGTCAATGAGCGGAACAAGCTGGTATTCATCAAGCACCACCGGAGATGTAAACTGTGATGGAGCTTCCAACTCCACCGATGCTATGTTAATATTAAGACACAGTCTGGGATTAGATATGACCGGAACCGGATGGTGTGAGTAGAAAAGATATAAATATAAGTTTATTTAAAATAAGGGTAAAGTTTGAAATTCCGAACCAATATGATAAAATATTGAAATTCATCTGTCCAAATTGTAAATCATCTGAGAAATAAGATATGTGATGGTAGATTGAAGTGTAAGAATTGTAAAAAATACTTCACTCCTCATAAAAATCTAATCAAAATATCTCGTAAATTATTAAAACAAATTATCTCAGAATTTGATTTGGAACATTCGACTAATGTTATTCTGGACAGAGTTAATATTTCTAAATACAAACTGTTAAAAATATTAACTCTGATTAGAATGGAAATGGCTAAGGATGTTCCGAACACATTCTCCGGTATAGTGGAAGTTGATGAAACATACATCGGAGTGGATTAATAAACGATTAAATGTTAAGAAAACGGCTATTTTAAAAACAAGCCAAAAGAGGTAGAGGAACGACTAAACAACCGGCTTTTGGAATACTATGCAGAAACGGACAAGTCTGGGTTGAGTTAGTGGATAATGTTGAGAAAAAAGATTTACAACCGAAAATAGAAAAATAAGTTAAAAAAAGATCAATTGTTTGCTCTGATACTTGGAGAGGTTGTACGGGAATTGCTCAGAAAGGATATGTTCATAGATTGGTAAATCATTCTCAGAATGAATACTCTGACGGTAAGGGAAATCATATCAATGGACTGGAAGGATTCTATAGATATCTGAAAAGAAAACTATCTGCCAAAGGTGGAATCAGGAGAAAAAAAATGCATTTATTCTTAGGAGAATATGTCTGGAGATATAATCACAGAAATTTAAATTTTAAAGAACGCGAAAAGCTTTTATTTAAGCTAATAATTAACTATTTTTGGTTCGAATAATCGAACTTTACCCAAAATAATAAAAAATTTAAATAATAAAAAATGAAAAAAACACTATTTTTAATGGCTGTTTTATTGTTAATAGTTGTGTTTTTTGGAGGGTGTAACAATAACTCTTCTCAAAATTTTTCTGCAAAGCAAAAACAATCTGTAACAGAAGAAAAAAATAAAGAAAATACTACAGCTTTATATTTAGTGAAGATTGATAGGGTAAAAGATGAAAAAAGAGAGCTGGAAAATAAACAGGATGGTAGGGAAATGCCCATTTCGGAGTTCGTTGAATCGTCGCTGGAAAATTTGCCCACAATAGACATTTGTAACGGAAAGGTGGCTGAGGTGAGAGTTGATGGTAAATTATCTCCAAAAGAAGCACTGGAAAAATTATTAGCTTATAAAAATAATTCTCAACAGGAATTTTATAATGCTTTCAATAAATCAAAGGATGTTAGAATTGATAAATTGATGATTAAAAATAATTTTGCCACTGTTGTTTTATCCGGAGATATTCAGGCCGATGAGTTCTGTTATGGACAGTTGATGCACGATCAAATCTATAAAACTTTGACACAGTTTGATAATATTGACGGGGCGGATGTTTTTGTGGGAGATAAAGAAATCAGTGAATATATCGCGACTAAGGAAAACAAAAAATAGATCTTTATGACTATATTTAAAAACAAATATTTTTTTAAAATTTTTCTTATCGTTTTGGGTGTAGCATTGGTGATGGGACTTTTTATTTTTCAGATAAACAAGAATGTTCAAATGGTTGCGGAAGGAAAAGTTTTTACCAACACCGTCGATATACCCAAAAACATGGTTGGTTTATTGTTGGGAACATCTAAAAAAACATTGGAAGGGCAGGTGAATTTTTTTTATGAAGCTCGTTTAGAGGCGACAAAGGAATTATATAAGTCGGGCAAAATTGACAAGGTTTTAATTTCCGGAGATAATTCAACCAAATATTATTCAGAGCCTCAAGATATGAAAGAGGACTTGATAAAAAGAGGAATTCCAGAGAATAAAATTTTTTTGGACTATGCCGGATTTAGAACATTGGATTCAATAATCAGAGCGGAAAAAATTTTTGGGTTACAAAAGTACACAATCATTACGCAAAAATTTCACTGTGAACGGGCGTTATACATAGCGGAAAGACAACAGCATCAAGCGGTTTGTTTTTCGGCCAAGGGAATACCCGGGATATCCGGTTATAGAGTTATTGCTCGAGAAAAATTGGCTCGGGTGAAAGCTTGGATTGATTTAAATATTTTACATAAACAACCTAAATTTTTAGGAGAAAAAATACAAATTTTATGACCACTTGGCGAAAAATTATCACTCTTTACCAAACGAATCGGCGAGGAATTGTTTATTATATTTTATTGAAAGCTGTCTTTTTTGGTTTGTTAATTTTGGCGTTGCGTTGGTTGAAAAGCAAGCTGTTGACTAACAACGAGCTCGTTTATGATTTGAATATTTTAAAATATTTTAGTCCGGATGATGTTTTTGCTTTTTTGGTTGTCGGAATGTTTTGGTTGCTCTTTTTTGTCTTGGAAAGAAATTTTTTAATTTTTTACTTTGTTAACAAATACAAACAAGGTAATATTACGCCAAAAATTTTTTGGCGTGATTTTCTTTTGACACAATTCACACAGTTAAAAATATTTTTATTGGAAGCAATAATTGATTTATTGAATATTGCCTTATTTTCCGTGGTGATTTATACGACTTATTATTTTTTAGGTATCAATGTCGTTTTTTATTTTATTGTGGGTCTGTTGACTGTAATTCTCATTTATATTTTAATTGATAAATTGTTGCGATTTATTTTTGTGATGTATTCTTTTTTCGACAATCCTCGTGAAAAAAATATTTTTGTTTATTTTGCTCGAGAGTTTGCCTTTAAAAAAAAGAAACAATTTTTTTTAATTATATTTAAGACCTCTTTAATTTTTCTTTTCATTTTTGGGGGGAGTTTGATTTTGGCCGAATTGGGACGATATCTAATCGGTTGGTTGGATAATTTTCAAGGTCAAGTTTATTTACTGGTGGCACTTTTGTTCGGACAAGCATTGTTTTTCTTTGCGGTGAATATAATGATTTATGTTTTTTTGTTTTTTAAATTGGCAGAGGCCTATTTTGAGGAAAAGGCAACTTACTTAAAATCAGTTGAAGAAGAAGGGGAGGGTCAATTTTTTAAAAAAATTAAATATAGAATTTTGATTAGAGGGATAGCAGTGATGGTTTTGGTTGTTTTTTTGATTGGTTTGTATTTATATTTTGTGCAGATAACTTTTGTTATTTTGGTGGGAGAAAATAAGCCTAAGTTGATTTTTGCTCATCGGGGATTTTCCGAATATGAAGTGCAGAATTCTTTACCGGCCTTTCGACGAGCGGTGGGGGAGGCGGACTTTATTGAATTGGATGTACAAATTACCAAAGATGGGAGATTGGTAATTTTTCACGATGAAAATTTTAAAAAATTAACCGGTGAAGTGGGTGTGGTTGGTCAAAGGGATTTTGCGGAAATCAAAACATACACTGTAACGGAGAATAAGAAGATAAAAGATAATGAAGCTGACACTGAAATAAAACAAGCGCGGATTATTCTTTTGGAAGATGTTTTGAGGGAGTTGGGTGGAAAAGTGAAGTTTGCGGTGGAAATTAAAAATACGGATAAAAACAGAAGTGAAGAATTGGTTGTTAAATTAAATAATTTGATTCAACAGTATAAACTTGCCGATAAGGTGTTGATTATTTCTTTGGATTATGATGTTTTGCAATTGTTTGAAAAAATAAATCCCGAAATTAAGAGAGGATTGATTTTAACTTATCCCCTTAGTGACTTGAAGCAGTTTGATGTTGATTTTTATTTTATTAATTCTTTAATTAATTCGGAAGGGTTGATTAAAGAGGCTCATAAGTTAGGTCGCCCGGTTTATTTTTGGAATTTTTCTTTTTGGCGAAATGATTTTGAAAAGGAGTATGTTCTGGGTGCGGATGGTTTTGTGACGGATAACCCCACAAAAACCAAAAAGCAAATTGAATGGTATAGGGAGATGCCTTTGTCCAAAAAGGTGAATGTTATTTTTAAGAATTTGTTGCGGTAAAGAAGGTGGTGTGAAAAATGATGGTGGAAGCAGTTCTTTAAATTTTTTAGGAAATTTATAGATGATGAGATATGTTGATAACTTTTTTGACATATTTTTTGTTTTTTGTTATTATGTAAATGGTTATATTTAATACATACAAAAATATGTACTAATAATTAAAAACAAAAAAATGACAGCAAAAACAAAATTAACTAAAAATCAAGAAAAAGTTTTGGAAGTTATTCGTAACTTTGTAAGTAAAACCGGACAGTCGCCGACCTTTAGTGAGTTAAGAAAAGGGTTGTTAAAACGGGGGTTGAAATTGAAAAGTAATAATAGCATTGTGCAGTATTTAAAGGTGCTGGAAGAAAAGGAATATATTCAACGATTTAATAAAGTTAGGGGAATTCGTTTGTTGGAAGAAAGAGGAGGTGATTTTGTGGAAATTCCCTTGGTGGGACAAGCCAATTGTGGGGAGGCACTGAGTTTTGTTAATGATTTGGTAGAGGATTGGATTAGTATTTCCAAAAAATATATTCGGGGAGCTAAAGAAAAGTATTTTTTTGTTAGGGCGATAGGAGATAGTATGAATAAGGCGGATATAAACAGTGGCGATTTGGTGTTGGTAAAAAAAACAGAGGGTGTGCCAACTGAAGACAAGGTGGTGGTAGCGGCTATTAATGGGTTGGGAACGATTAAAAAATTTAAAAAAATTGATGAAAAGCCGATTTTAATGCCTGAATCAACCAATAAAAAACATCAACCGATTATTTTACATGAAGATGATGATATTAATATTGTAGGGGAAGTGATGGAAGTTTTTAATATGTCATCGGTGGAAAACAGTTATTAGTTTTTTAAAAAAGGGGGTAAAAATGTGCTTTAATTTATTAATTTTTTAGAATATGAAAAAAGAGTTAAATGGAAAATTAATTATCAAAATAAGTAGGGAAAATGATATTATTTTGGAATTGATAAAATCGGAAGATAAAAAAAGGGTGATATTGGATTCTTTACAATGGGAAGATCAGGGAGATACTTCTACGGAATTATTAGGACAGATTGACACTTTTTTACAAAAAAATGAATTACAAATAAATGATTTGGAAAAAGTGGAAGCGAAAATTGACGAAGGGCAAAAATATACTTTGGCACGAATAGTAAAAATTGTTACCGAAACCATAAATTATTGTTTGCGGTGATGAAGAATAATTTTTCTGTGCCCAATTTTTGTCAATAGATGACAAATAATTGTTAGGTGGCAAATGGTGGATGCTGACGGCAATAGGGCTTTTAAAATTAAGCAGGTTTGTTCAGGGTGGTTCCCAATCTCTTTTTGGCAAAATGTTTTGTTAGTAAACAATGCACAAAAACTCTCACTTCTTTACTAAATTATGTTTTCTGGTATTATTAACACGATAATTATCGTTGCTTTTTCTTGTTTCTTTTGTTAAAGTGATGCTTGAATACTTGGAATTCTCACGGTAATTATTGGTTATTATTGGCCATTTATTTTTTTCATTTTAATAATTTTTTACAGGCCGATTTTTACAATAAAATTAAAAAGTGTTTAAAAAGTAAATAATAATTTATAACAATAAAAATAGTATGTCAGAACAAATGAAATCAAAACAAAATTTTGAGAAGAGAAATTTAGGCGAAGAGGAGTTGGAAGTGGAAGTAAATAGAATTGCCGGAGATAAGTATGGAAAGATAACATTAACAGAAGTGTTGGCCGGAGGAGTGGTTTCGGATATTTATCGTGCCAAGGTTATTGCTTTGGACGGTTCCGAAAAAATGATAGTAGTTAAGTACACCAAACCAAACATCCCCGCCGGAGGCAATTTTACTTATTCGGATATTGAGCATGCTTTCAGCTTGGCTCAACCGGTCCATAATTTGGATGTAGAAATTCAAGGACAATTAGACACAGCCACTCCTAAAATTATTGAACACTTCTCCGAAGAGCACATTACTTTAATGGAAGATTTCACTGCCGAAGGATATAAATTGTTACAGTTTCGTTTACTGGAAGACGAAACTACATCAACGCAAATGTTCGCCCTGGGCAGAACTTTAGCTAAGTTGCAAAAAGAGTTTGTCAGTAAATTGCAAGGAATTTCTTCCATTGAAGAAGCCCGTTGGCAATTTGAAGAAAGATTTTTTGAATTAAAGGCCTTGCTCTATAATGGACGAGTGGATATTTTCAATGAAATTCAAGATGATTTTTTGGGAAGAAACAAAGAATATTCCGGTTTAATTTGGACCGACGGTGATCAGAAGAATTTTGCTTTAACGGATCAAGGAGAAGTTTTGGCTTTTGATTTTGGTAGAAGTATTGTTTGTGATCCGGATTTTATGCCCGCCAATTTAGCCGGACATTTGGGGTTGTTTGTTATTGCCGGCTATTTAATGGTGGACAATATTGAAACAATGCTGAATTCTTTCTTGCAAGAAATGAAAAGGGACATTCCTGAGTATGTTTTTTCGGAACAAAAAATTGTAAATTATTTTACCGCTTCTTTATTGCATCGGGGCTTGGCAATGCGTTGGGTGGACAAAAGACTGGCTGATAAAATAGGGGAAGATTCTTTGAAACAGGCTTCTATGCATTTTGGAGACGAAGTTTTTTCTCCGAAAAAAAGAGTTGTTACTTTAACGGAAGCGTTTTCACTGTTGGAAACAATCGCCCAGTTTGCTCAAGGAGGTCAATACAAGCGTCCGAATATAAATATATAAAAACAAAACACCCTGTAAGCTCGCGAAGTGTTTTTGTTAAAAGTTTGTTTTTTTGTGATTGGTGCTGTACAATAAAGGTAGGTGGTGCCCAAAGGGGGCTCCAATGAAAAAGAGAATTATTATCACAGCGTGTATATTTTTTGGGTTTTTATATTCAATTTTTGCCTTCCCTTTAACAAAAGAGAAGTGGCAAATGATTAGTAAAAACAATAATCTTGAAAAAATTTATACCTTGCCGTTTGGTGTTTGTATTTTAAAATATAAGGAAAACGGCAAATTGACAGTAATTTTTAATTAAAATTTTTCGGGCCCCATCTTATTATTTTGTAATGTAGTGAGTATGAGCAAAATTAATTTAAGCAATGGAGGAGGTGATAAACAAACAAAAATTAAAAAACAGACGGTGGCTTTGGTTCATGATTTTTTATTGTACTATGGTGGGGCGGAGAGGGTATTAAAACAGTTGCGGGAAATTTATCCGGAGGCGCCAATTTACACTCTATTGGAAAATGAAGAAAATAAAGAATTGGTAAATGATTTTGGTGACAACAGAAAAACGGTAAAAAAACCCTCTAAATTTTCTCATAAATTTGAAGATTTACCCCCCTTTACACAAAGAGCGGTAAGAACATCATTCCTTCAAAAATTTCCAAAGTTTTTACGAAAGAAGCACAGGTGGTTGATACCGTTAATGCCGACAGCCGTTGAAACTTTTGATTTGAGGGATTATAATATTGTCATTTCTTCATCTTCCGCTTTTGCCAAAGGAGTGGTGGTAAAATCGCGAGTAAAACATATTTGTTATATGCATGCGCCAATGCGTTATGTCTGGGATTGGAACAGAGAGTATTTGGAAGAAAATAAATTGAAAGGTAAAATCAAATTTTTTACCAGACTGTTTTTAAATTACTTGCGAATGTGGGATCGGATAAGTGCGGAACGACCGGATTATTTAATCGCCAACTCCCACTATACGGCAGAGCGAATTAAAAAATATTATCGACGAGAAGCGAAAGTTATTTATCCACCGGTGGAAGTGGAGAGATACACGCCCACTCAAACGAACGCCGGATATTTTTTGACAGTCGGTCGGTTAGTTCCGTACAAAAGAACCAAGTTGTTAATACAAGTTTTTCAGAAATTAAATTTACCATTGGTAATTGTGGGAGATGGTCCGGAAAAGAAAAAATTACAACAAATAATTGGAAATGATAAAAATATTAAATTGTTAGGGTGGTTGCCGGACGACAAAAAGATAAAAATATTTGAACAGGCCAGAGCGTTTGTAGTGGCCACGGAAGATGATTTTAATATTACGGCGGTGGAAGCGATGGCGGCGGGCAAGCCGGTTATTGCTTTAAATAAAGGCGGTACGGCGGAAACTGTTTTGGAAGGAGAGACGGGTGAATTTTTTAAAGTGGCGACAATGGAAATGATTGCCGATGCCATCGGACGATTTAAAGAAAATGAAGAAAAATACGATTATTTGAAAATAAGAAAAAGAGCGGAAGAATTTAAAACGAAAATATTTAGAAAAAATATGGAAAAATTTATGGAAGAAGTAATAAGTGATAATTAACGATAGGTGGTTTTCAATTTATTTTTACCAGGTGTTTTTAAAACAGTTTTGTGATTATTTTTAAAGATATGAATAGACAATTGATGCAATTTAAGCAACAAATGAAAAACGGGCGGTTGGCGCAGTCTTTTTTGGTTGTGGGACCGGAGAAAACGGGAAAATTTTCAACGGTGGTAAAAATGACGGGGCTTTTAAATGATTTGTCCGATAGAGAATTGGAATTAGTTGAAAAAGGTGAGATGGCGGATATTATTTTATTGCAAGCGGAAGAAGGGAATGATAAAAAGAAGGATAATGGCTTCAAGAAAAAACAAAGCGGTCAAGAAGAAGGGCGAAACAAAAAAAGTAATTCTCCGGGAGTTATTACCAAAAAAAGTTTGGATCAGGCAATTAAAACCATCAAACTGAAAAATTTTCAATTAAAGAAGAAAGTTTTAATCATTCGTGATGCTGACAAATTAACCGATACGGCCACCAACAGTTTGTTGAAATTGATAGAGGAACCACAAAAAGATTTGATTATTTTTTTATTGGTTAATAATGAAGACGATGTTTTGGGAACAATTAAATCCAGGTGTCAAAAAATAAATTTTTTTCTCAGCACTTCCGAAGAGGTACAAAAGATGTTGGAAGAAGATTTTGATTTAAAAAAAGATATTCTGGAAAAAATCATGGAACTATCCGGAGGAAGGATTGTTTTGGCACGGGAATATGCTCAAGATACCAAGAAAGTTGAGCAGGCGATAAAAAGGAGGGATGATTTTCGTCGGGCTTTGCGATTGGGCAAGATAGAGAGATTTAAATTGGTTGATAAAATTTTGGCGGATGACACTGATTTGTTATGGGTTTTAAATGAATGGATTTGGTACCTGAAAATTTTTTTGGAGAGGGGCATTGAAAGAGGGGAAAGTGTTGCTTTTTTGAAGAAAGTGTATTTAATTCTGGAACGATTAATGGAGGTGAGAGGGTTAATTAAGACAACTAATGTAAATAAGAAAATACAATTGGAAAATTTTTTTGTTCAAATTTGACAACGCAGTTAAAAAATGGTATAATACAGTTGTGAGTGGGTGATTAGCGCCCGCTTTTTGTTTTTAAAGATAATTTTTGGTACTTGGTGAATAAAAAATAAGAAAATAATCAAAAATATGAATCCCAAAGGGCAAATAAAAAACGAAAAAATGAAAAAACAAAAAAATGCAACCGGTATTTTGTTTGTACTGGGGATTGTCGCCATAATTTTTTATGGCGCTTTGGTGGTTTGGGATGTTTATCAACGGGAAAATAATTTGACGGTTTTCTTATCTGAAAATAATAATGTCAAAAAAGGCGATGAGATAATTGTTGATTTTTCAACAAAAATTAGCGGGCGTTTTGATTTAAATCAAATTATCATAGAACCGCCCTTGGATTTTCAAGCTCGTTTTTTGAACAATAGACAACTATCTCTCAAAGTTACGGGAGCTCCTTCTCCGGATACAAAATATAACATCATTTTCAAAAAAATCCCGACTTTTTGGTTGGATTTAAATAAGAATTTGACTACCGGTATCTATTCCGTACAGACTCCAAATTTAAAAGCAATCTCTCCTTCCGATAGCACTTCGGAAGTTGCTTATGATACAAAAATAAAAATTGATTTGGATGAACCGTTAGCGGAAAATATGTTTTTAGAGGTGCTTTTAAGTCCCAGTGTAAAGATGAATGTTGTTGAAGGGGCGGGTAGAAAAACTTTTGTTTTGGTTCCGGAAAAAAAATTATTGAAATCACAAAAATACGAAATGACGGTAACGGTTCGTTATCAAGATGATGAAAGTTTTGGTAAAACAATTTATCAAGGTTTTTTTGTGACAAAAATTCCTCCACAGGTTGTTTATAATTTCAATAAAGATGGAGTGCCGGCCAAAACTGAAGATATTACCTGGGAAATTGCTCCAAAAATTGCCGAGGGGAAATATATAGATATTGACTTAACTCATCAGGTGATGTCTATTTTTAAAGATGGCTTAAGAAAGGGCTCTTACAAGATATCTTCGGGTAAGCGAGGAATGAATACACCAACCGGTTCGTTTCGTGTTTTTTCTAAAGTTCCTCGTCCTTGGTCGGCAAAATATGGTTTGTATATGCCTTATTATTTAGGATTTACTTATCAGGGACATGGTATTCATGAATTACCGGAATGGCCCAGTGGCTACAAGGAGGGAGCAAATCATCTCGGTATCCCCGTTTCTCATGGTTGTGTTCGGTTGGGAGTTGGTCCGGCCAAATTGGTATATGATTTTGCGGAAAAGGGAACGCCGGTGGTGGTGCATTATTAAAAGAGATTATTTTCAAACCCCGATTTTCGTCAATTTTCCCCAATCTATGGTTTTTAAAATTTAAACCGATATTCGCCGGTCAAGACCAGCATTCGCCGGTCAAGACCAGCATTCGCCGGTCAAGAGTCTATAAAGTCGAAACCGGCATTCGCCGGTCAAGAATTGGAAAAAATTCATCAAAAACGGAGATTGGAGGCAGTCCCTAAAAAAACAGATAACCTGGACTTTGTCTCGGTTTTTTGTTAGACTGGAAGCAACCGAATAATTATTAATTTTAATCAAGTGTTAGATCAAATTCGTGAAAACAAACTTCGTAAATTGAGGAATTTTCAAGAGGTGGGGATTAATCCTTTTCCATCCGGTCATTTTGAAAAAGAAGACATCAATATTGTTGTACAAGATAAAGTGGTAGGAGAAAAAGTAAGAGTCGCCG
>CAYORE010000045.1:0-2051 GCA_964406325.1 uncultured Bdellovibrionales bacterium
GCTAACTTAGTGGACCATATCGGACTCGAACCGATCGCCTCTCCCATGCCATGGGAACGCTCTACCAGATGAGCTAATGGCCCCAATGTAATTATTTTATTTTAAACTCTTTAACACACTCTTTACCGAGTGCGCTCGGACTCTGCCCGCCCCTGGCGGGAGATGAGCAGTGTTTGTTTAAATTTAAAAATTTAAAACAATCCTCTCTTATAATCTATCATTTTAACAAAATAGTCAAGAGATAAACAAAAAAAAGAATACTTGTAGATAACAGCATTGACAAAAAATAAAAATAAGATAATATATATAATACAGAAGTCAAGTAAAATTATATGTGTAATATTTATTTAAACAGCCGAAAGAACAACAAAAAAAGGACCTCTCGCCGAGAGTAGTTTGTTGTATTTCAATATTTAAGTAAATTGATTAACAAACTCCTCTCAGGGAGTTTTTTTAAAATAACCAGAAATGCCCAAATAACAATTAATTAAAACAAAGATGTTGTCAGACAATTCTTATCAACAATTTAAAAAATGCAACAAAAAGTACCTCAATTTTTGAGAGTAGTTTATTGCGTTTTATCCCATTAGAACCTTATAATCTCCTCTCAAAGAGGAGTTTTTTGTTCTTTAATAATTTATAGTGGAGTAATTGTTTGAGCGGGGGGGTGTAAAAATAAACACAATGGTCAAAAGGATTTTTAATTGTAAAAAATAACCATTGAATATATTAGGACATATAACAGCAACACTAAAATCACAAAGGAAGGAGGATTTTTATGTAAAAAAGAAGCATCTTGTAGAAACAAGAAAAAATCATTCAAAAAATAATTAAAAATACTCAGAGTATATAGTATTTTTTATTATATACTCCAGCAACGAACCATTGTACAATCAATTATTCAAAGGAGGTTTGTCGTGAAGAAAATTTATGGTACAATAACCGCCATTGTTACGCCAATGATATGCGGCGAAGTTGATATTTTGGGACTGAACAGCCTGATTAAATTTCAGCTTCAACAGGGTGTTGATGGGATAGTTCCGTGTGGAACGACGGGAGAGTCAGCTACACTTTCTATGGTTGAACAAGAAAGTGTTATAAGACAAACCGTTAAACAAGTTGACGGTGTAGTGCCTGTTATTGCCGGTGCTGGAGCCAATAACACCGCCGAAGCTATTGAACTGACATCATTAGCAGAAAATGTTGGAGCGGACGCAGTCTTATCAGTATCCCCATACTATAATCGTCCTAGTCAAAAAGGAATTAGGAGGCATTTTGAGGAAATAGCCGACAAACACAGCATTCCCCTTGTCTTGTACAATGTGCCTAGTCGCACTGGTTCCAATATTGAACCAGAAACAGTTAGTTTTTTGGCGAACCACCCTAACATTGTTGGTATCAAGGAGGCAAGTGGAGACTTAAGGCAAATTTCTCAAATTAACCAACAGACTCCGGATAACTTTGTAGTTCTTTCCGGAGATGACTTTACTTGTCTACCCACAATAGCCATTGGGGGACAAGGGGTGGTCTCGGTCGTTTCTAATGTTGCACCAAGGCAGATGACAGAAATGGTTCAGTATGGTCTAGCGGGAAATTTGCAAACAGCTCAAAAAAAGCACGAAGAGTTATTTGGTTTAATGGCAGCAATGTTTTGTCACCCATCACCCGCCCCGGCAAAAAAGGGACTTGAATTATTGAATGTAATCCAAGTCGCCGAAGTTCGTCTGCCTATGACGGAAATGGAAGGCAACACAATCAATACGCTTATCACAGCCATGAAAAATCTGGACTTGATTTAATATCAAGACAGAAAATTTATAGCCCCGTTGGAATAAAAAAACAACGGGGTTTTTAATAATAAAAAATATACTATAAAATATTTAATCACTATAAATATTTATTACCAACAACAAGGGGACTGCTTCCAAACTCCGTTTTTGATGTCACCCTATTAGGGCGATTATAACCTTTAAATGTTTTTTAATAATATTTTATCAGCACTATTTTTAGATAAAAAACTGGACGGCGTAGTGGTCGGACCACTGGGAATC
>CAYORE010000046.1:0-7356 GCA_964406325.1 uncultured Bdellovibrionales bacterium
ACCCAATGACACTATTGTCAAAGGAAATGTGACTTTTTAACAATCCGCTAGGCTACCTTAGCCCAACGAATTGGTTTTTGTAGGGTCTCCAGGGGTCTTCCCCGGGTGGAGTGCCTGGTGGTGGCAAATGCATATTTGCCAGCACTTGGGGAAGTGCCGGCCATTCGGCCGTTGTCACCCACGGTCGCCCGTCATATGATGTGACGAGCTTCCTCCAACCGTTGCAATACCAGACTACCATTGCTGAATAACGGTAGCCCTTGATGTTGTGCTTTTCCGTCGTTCTGTAGACGACGGTTTTATTCGGAGAAATAAATCCCCGGTATAAAACCTCACCGTTGGAGGTGACATACACATCCCATTCCTCATACTCCTTGGAGTGGGCGCGTGCTTCCCTCAGAAAGGTTTTGTACCACTCAATGGTGACAAAAACTTCCGGCCACTCCTCCGGTGTGGGCTCTGGTAACCCGCCCCAGGCGGTTACCAAAACTTTGAAATTTCCTTGATACACCGTCATTCCGACGGTGACCTCGTATCCCCTCCGGTGTGGGGTATCCTTTTGTCTGAACGCCACCGGTCTGGTGGCGGCCCACACCCCAGCCATTAATTGGTTTATATTTGCTGCAAGCGAGCTTGTTACGCTCGCACAGCCAATAATAGTCAGTAACAAACCAAAAAATATTTTTTTCATTGCTTCCTCCTTGATTTTTTATAAAGTGCACTCCTTGATGACATCCTTATGATATCACCAGGAGAATACTTTAGTATATATTATTTAATAAAAAAGTCAATAAGTATTTTTATTTTAAAAGCTAAAATCCCTTTACAGAATGTTGATTTGGATGTTTAATGAATAATAAGGATAATTTGATAAAAATTTATATGGGAAGATTTAAGAAAGATTTCAAAAATTTAACTATTTTCAAAAAAACAAAAACTATTTTGCGTACTTTACTTGTCTTGTTACTGTTGATAATTGTTTTAGTAGGAATCTATGTTTTAAGTATTATTGCTATCAGGGAAACTGTTAAAACTTTAGATTATTTTGTGCAAGAAGAGCAAAAAAGGGATTTAAGCAGATTTGAAGAAAAATTGATAATAGCGAGTAAACATTTGGATAAATTAGAGGAGGAATTAGAAAAAATAAAGGATAAGAAGTATTATTATTTGACAGTCCAAGAAAAGGAGGAAATGTTAGAAATTATTTGGGAATTAAGGAAGGATTCTTGGCGGATTGAAAGTGCCTGGTTAAATCATCAGAATGATTTGAGTATAACTTTTTATCCACGGAAAAATGAACAAATTGAAGAAAAATTTAAAAATTATTGGCAGAGTCATATTTTATTGGATCGACTGGTTAGTGATACAGAGAGAATTGTTTATAGTGTTAGGGTAGATAGATTTCAGTTAAACCAATTGAAAAATGATTTAAGTGTTGCAAGGGAAATAATAAAAAAGACATCTATTGAAGCAAAGAGAGATTGATTGATGTGCTTATTTAATAAAACACCTCTGGGGAGGTGTTTTATTTTACAAAAAGTCTTTTTTAGTGTTTAATAAGGTAAGGAGGGGGAGAAAGTTGAAAAAATGGAAAGGAAACAAGGGAAGGGAATAAGGGATTGCTTTTAACCCTCGGCTTTTGTCAATTTTACTTGTGGGTTTATAAAATAAAAAAATGAAAAAGTGTAATTTAAAGAGTGATTTAGTAAAAATAAAAAATGTTAAATAAAATTTTAGGAAAATTCAGTAAAGATGTCGGTATTGATTTGGGTACTGCCAATACTTTGGTTTATGTAAAAGATAAGGGAATAGTTATCAATGAGCCGTCGGTGGTGGCGGTTAACAAAAAGACCGGACAGATTTTGGCTATCGGAAAAGAAGCTCGAAAAATGGTAGGGAAAACTCCGGCGCATATTGTGGTGACCAGACCGTTGGTGGATGGAGTGGTTTCCGATTTTGAAACTACGGAGCAAATGCTGAAATATTTTATTGAAAAAGTACATAAGGATGGTTTCACTCTTTTTCCTCGCCCACGAGTGATTGTGGGAATTCCTTCCGGAGTGACGGAAGTGGAGAAAAGAGCGGTAATTGACGCTACTATTAACGCCGGTGCGAGAGAGGCCTATTTAATTGATGAGCCGATGGCGGCGGCTATCGGAGCTCGTTTACCGGTACAGGAGCCGGCCGGAAATATGATAGTGGACATTGGTGGTGGGACGACCGAAGTGGCGGTTATTTCTTTGGGTGGAGTGGTGGTTAGTCGCAGTTTGCGGGTGGCCGGTGATGAGATGAATGAGGATATTATTCGTTACGCTCGCAATGAACATAATTTGCTCTTGGGAGAACGAACGGCTGAAGATACTAAAATTACCATAGGAAATGCTTATCGACAGGACAAAGAAAAGGCCAAAGAAATTCCCATTAGAGGTAGGGATTTGATTAGCGGTTTGCCAAAAGAGGTTTATTTAACGGAAGATGAAGCTCGGCGAGCGATGGCCAAATCTATAAAAATTATTATCAATAATGTTAAGTCCGCCGTGGAAGAAGCTCCTCCGGAATTAGTTGGTGACATAATGCAGAAGGGAATTATTTTGGCCGGAGGAGGAGGGTTGATTAAAGGATTGGACAAGTTGATATCCGAACAAACGGAGATGCCGGTACATAAAGTGGAAGATCCTTTAACGGCGGTGGTGCGAGGCATCGGTATTGTTCTGGAAAACTTAGATCAACTAAAAGATGTTTTAATTGAAACGGGCAATGAAAAAAAGATAAAATAGAGATTAAATGAATTTTTAAGAGGATGATTGTCAAAAAATACAAAAAGATTATTATAGTTTGTGTTGTTTTGGTGGGATTGATAATAGCCAACAAAACCTTGGTTAAACAGGAAGGATTTTTTTTGAATAATGCTTTGTCTTATGTTTTCAAGCCGTTGGGAACGATTTTTTCCACACCGGCTTGGTGGCTACAAGAGAAACTTCTTTTGTTTAAAAATATCGGGGAACTTAAAACGGAAAATCAACGCTTGTTTTATGACAATTTGAATTTACAAAGCGAGCTGGCAAAATTGAAAGATGTTTCCGAGCAAAATAAAATTTTACGAGAAGAATTAAAATTGGCTCCGCGAGAAGAGTATAATTTGGAGCCGGCTTTGGTTATTGGTAAGAGCTCCGGCAGTAATGGGGAAGTTATTTATATTAATAAAGGAAGACGAGAGGGAATTCGGGAGCACCAAGCGGTACTGGTTGGTGAAGGTGTGTTGATTGGTAAAGTAATTGGAGTAACGGATAATACCGCTAAAATTCAATTGGTTATTGATAATAATTTTAAGGTAAATGCCAAAACTATTGAAAGTGGAGGAAAAGGAGTGGTGGAGGGAAGGTTTGGAACTTCCGCTTTGATGAAAATGATTCCCCAAACGGTTAAGCTTAATAAAGGTGATACGATTGTTACCTCTGAACTGAGTGCGGAAATAAGAGAAGGATTGTTAATCGGTTACATACAGGATATTTCCACAACTTCGGATAATCTATTTCAAGAGGCAACCGTTCTTTTCCCGGTTGACTTTGATAAATTGCATTTAGTGTGGGTATTGAAATAGGACTATTTTTTATGAGATGAAGTTTTGTAAGGTTGAAGTTTATCCGGTTTTGATAAAATGGAGTTAAAAATTGAAGCCAAGTGTTTATCGATTGAAATTTTAAAATTAGTAAAGTGTGATTGTTAGTCGGCAAATTGAGGGGATTATTATAAATTAGTTATTTTGAAAATAGATAACGGTTTTTTGAAAAAATATAATTTTTAGTTTTGGATTTGTGAAAAAAATAATTTTTACTTTATTGTTATTTATCTTTTTTTTGGATTTTTCTTTTTTGCCCATCGTCAGTAAAGATTATTTGGGTGGGGGATATTTGTTGTTGGATTTTTTAATAATTTTATTAATAGAAAGAAGTTGGGGAGAGAATTTGTTATGGATTATTTTAACAGCTTGGTTATTAAATATTGTTAATCCCTTTAATTTTTTGGGGTTTGTTTTTATTTTAATGGTGTCAGCGGGGATAATTACTTTAATAAAAATGATTTTTATTGACGAGCGTTTAAATTTACTTAAAAGAAATATTTTATTTGGTAGCGCCTTTTTTTCTTACGAAATATTTTTTCAACTTTTTTCCGGCTGGAGAAACGGAACATTAAGCTTTGGTAATTTCTTTGTCTTGGGAAGTTTGACCGGAAGCGCTCTTTGGTTTAAATTTTTGATTATTGTTGTCTTGTATAATATTTTATATTTTTTCTTTTTGCGATTAACAACTTTAAAATCAAACGATGTTTTTTCGGGGAAATAAGAAAAAAATTAAAAATTTGGAAATAGATAATCCTTTGGATGAAATTTCTTTTAGTCGAGAAACGGATGAGGTAATGGAAGGAGAAAAATCCGGTTGGCAATATAAGGTTTTTTGGGCGCTGATTTTTACACTGCCGATTTTATTGTTTTTGCGAACTTTTTATTTGCAGGTAGTCAGGGGAAATTATTATCGGGCTGTTGCTGAAGATAATAGAATTAGACAAGTGGTTATTAAAGCGCCACGGGGGATTATTAAAGATAGAGAGGGAGTTGTTTTAGCCAGAAACATTCCCGGTTTTGAGTTAACTTTTGTTCCCGCTTACCTACCGAAAGAAGAAAGTGCGAAACAAAAAATGGCTGAAAAAATTTCTTCCCTAACCGGAGCTTCTTCCGCCGAACTTATTGAAAAATTGAAAAAATATCCTCAACAAGACAGGCAGGAACACAGTTTAATTTCTCAATTGGGAGACGATATTGCTTTGAAGTTGGAAGAGGTTAGTAATGAATTGCCGGGTGTCAATATTGCCAAAACGGCGCAAAGAGAATATCCTCAGGGAGTGTTTTTTTCTCATATCATTGGTTATGACGGAAAGGTTAATGAAGAGGATTTGAAGCGACATCCGGATTATTTATTAATAGACTATATTGGCAAAAGCGGACTGGAAGAATCCTATGAAAAATATTTACACGGTCAACACGGCGAACATCGTTTTGAGGTGGACGCTCGTGGTAGGATTATACAGGATTTGGGTACGATTAATCCTGTTCCAGGTTATGAATTACATTTAAATATAGACGCTAAATTGCAAGAGAAAATATATCAAGAAGCGGAGAAAGTATTGAGGGAGAATGAGGATGCTCGGGGAGTGGCGGTGGTTGCCTTAGATCCTCGTGATGGAGCGGTACGAGCTTTGGTTAGTTATCCCGGTTATGATAATAATTTATTTGTTCAAGGAATAGAAAAAACGACCTACAACAATCTTTTAAATGATGAACGCAGGCCATTAATTAACAAAGCCATTTCCGGTACTTATCCACCCGGTTCAACTTTTAAGCCGATGGTGGCGACAGCTGCCTTGGAAGAGGGGGTGGTTAATGAGCACACCACCATTAACTGTCCGGGACAAATTAATATCGGGCAATGGAGTTTTCCCGACTGGAAAACTCACGGTAAAACGGATATTAAAAAAGCCATCGCTCAAAGTTGTGATGTTTTTTTCTATGCCGTCGGGGGTGGTTGGGAAAGTATTAATGGTTTGGGAATTGATCGTTTGAAAAAGTATGCCAAATTTTTCGGCTTCGGGGATTATTTGGGTATTGATTTACCCGGTGAAAAGAAGGGGCTTATTCCGGACAATACTTGGAAGTTTAAGTTATTGGGAGAGAAGTGGTACATCGGGGATACTTATCACGCCGCCATCGGACAGGGATATATTTTAGCCACACCTTTGCAAGTGGCAAATATCGCCGCTACCATTGCCAATGGAGGTAAGGTTTTTCGTCCTCGTATTGTTCGGGAGATGATTAATCCGAAGAATCAAGAAGTGGTTCCTATCAAGGAAGAAATTCTTAATGAAAATTTTCTTAAAGCGGAAAATATTCGTATTGTTCAAGAGGGTATGCGTCAAACCGTTACCGACGGCTCTGGACGATTGTTGAATGATTTAAAAGTGGCAACGGCCGGTAAGACCGGAACCGCCCAATTTGGAACGGAAGGGAAAACACATTCTTGGTACATTTCTTATGCTCCCTATGAAAATCCCGAGTTGGCTATGGTGGTTTTGGTGATGGAGGGTGGAGAAGGTCATAGTTGGGCGGTGCCATTGACAAAGGAGATTTATAAATGGTATTTTGATGAGAAGAGAGGGGAGTTGATAAAAGAGGAGAGAGTTAAAGAGGCGCAACCGGATGATGTTGGTAAAATGAAAAATGGGAGCAAAGTGGACGAGACTGAGACATTGGGAAATGTTGAGAGTAGATTTTAAATTTTTAAATAATAAATTTATAAATACCATGTCTATTATTACCAAGACAAAAATAATCATTGTGGAATTATTGCCCATCATCGGTATGATTCTATTGATTCCTTTTATAAAAAATGACTATGCTTTATTAGTGGTATATTTAATTATTATTGCCATTATGTTTTATATTAAGTATATTAAACTTGATTGGCTATTTTTTGGCTTTGCTCTTATAACCATGACCGCCTCAGAAGCGTTGTTTATTTCTATCGGAGTGGAGGTTTTTGAAAGGAATAGTTTGTTTGGTTTGATGCCGATTTGGTTGCCGGTTCTCTGGGCTTATGTTTTTGTAGTAATAAGGAGATTGGTAAAAGTTTTGGAGGAATAATTTGATTTAAAAATAAATTTATGCCACATATTCATAAAGATATAGATTTTTGCGTGGAAGTGTATATCACCCATCAAAACAAAGTTCTTCTCCGTAAGCATGATAAATATAAACTTTGGCTTAGCGTAGGTGGACATATTGAACTGGATGAAAATCCAAATGAAGCAGCAATTAGGGAAGTCAAAGAAGAAGTTGGTTTGAAAATTGAAATAATTGGGAAAAACGAACTGCCGAAATTATCAGCGGATTATACACCTTTGGTTCCGCCAAAATTTATGTATATACATGAGATTAATTCGAAACATAGGCATATTGCTTTAGTGTATTTTGCTAAAAGCAAGACGGATAAATTGGTTTTGTCAAAAAAAGAAGTATCAGAGGATTGTCGTTGGTTTAGCAAAGAGGAATTATTAGAAAACAAGTTTGGTGTGTCAGAAAATGTTCAGTTTTATGCCCGGAAAGCACTGGAGGAATGTGAAACAAAATAAATAAATCATTTTTTTAATTTGTAATTTTTAACTATATGTCAGGACATTCAAAGTGGTCAACTATTAAACACAAAAAAGCGATTAATGATGCCAAACGGGCAAATGTATTTACCAAGCATGCCAAATTAATTGAGGTCGCCGCTCGTAATGGTGGTGATCCGGAAATGAATTTTG
>CAYORE010000047.1:0-3836 GCA_964406325.1 uncultured Bdellovibrionales bacterium
TTTCTCTAAAAGCGGGGATTGTTTGTCGTTTGACTTTGTTTAATTAAGCTTGCCAACGATAATTTGGTTTTCTTGACATAAGCGCTTAAAGTGATAATTTCCAAACCTTTCAAATAAGCCAATCTTTTGTAAAAACCATTCATTAATGCTTGGTAAATTATATCCTCCATCACTTTCATGCCTCTAATCAAATCATATCATCAATTAACGATTTTACCAATAAAAGCCTTTAACGAACCTTAAAAACAGCTATTGTTAACGATTTTTTGTCTAAACTTACGGCTTTTTATCATTTTCTATTTCACCCTTCGTAAAACATTCAGAGTAAGCCGGGCGGTTTTTTCCCAAGAAAATTTTTGCACCCGTCGCAATCCTTGAGAAATTAATTTTTGGCGCAATTTTTTATCCGACAAAACTTTCTGAATTTGCCGTAAACATTCTTTTTGATTTTCGGCATTGAAATACAAAGCACAGTCTCCCAGAACTTCCGGCAAGGAAGAATTGCGAGCGGAAACCACCGGTACTCCGGAAGCCAAAGCCTCCAGTCCCGGCAAACCAAATCCTTCGTATAAGGAAGGAAAAACAAAAACTTGCGCTTGTCGTAAAAGTGTCCTCGCTTCCGAGAAAGGAACATTTCCGGTAAAAATAATATCTGCGGAAAAATCACTTTCAGTGACTCGCTTTTTAATTCCCTCATATTTCCACCCATCTCCTCCCGCCAAGACCAATTTACCGGCAAAACCGTCTTTTTTTAATTCCTCAAAAACTCCAATCAAGAACTCCAAATTTTTTCTCGGCTGAATAGCGCCCAGATGAATTAAATACTCTTGACCATTTAAATTATATTTTTGTAAAGTTTTATCAATCTCTTTAGAATTGATTTTTTTTTGCCAATCTTCAACCTGAATTCCGTGCGGAATGACAGCGATTTTATCGGCGGTCAATTGAGGATAAAATTTAAGCAAGTCATTTTTAGTCGCCTTGGAAACTGCAATTATTTTATCACTATGTTGCACAGCGTAATCTGTTTGCCAATTTAATTTTCTTAGATCGCGTCTGGGAAAAGATTCGGGAAATAATTTAAATGCCAAATCATGAATGGTAACTACATATTTGGCTTGCGGTCGTCGCCAGCGAGGCAAGTTGTGTAAAGGGAGCCAAACAACATCCGGCCGTTCTCGAAAAATCGCTCCGGCAAATTTAGTCTGCGTCCAAAATGGAAACTTCCCCAGATTTTCAATGAAATAATTAGAATAGGAAGGCGGTTGTAAAGTAGGATTAAATTTATTTTTATGATAAATAAAAAATTGATTATCTTTGTCTATTCTACCAAAATAGTACAACATTTTATTAAGATAAACTCGCGTTCCGTCAATTCTTTCTTGCTCCAATTCCGTTACCGGCAGAGCTATTTTTAAAGTAAAGTCCGATATACTCTTGGCTTGATTTAAAGTAAATTGCCCCACTCTGGTCCGACGCAGTCCGTTGAGGTAGGCACCGGTTCCCAGTCTCTCGCCAATATCTCGTGCCAAAGTTCTCAGATAAGTTCCCTTTCCGCAAGTAACTTTTATTTTTAAAACAGGATAGTGATAAGAAATTATTTTTATTTTCTTAATATACACTTTTCGTTTTTTCATTTCTATCTTTTCACCGGCCCGTGCTCTTTTATAAGCTTCTTTTCCTTGAATTTTAATGGCACTGTAAATCGGAGGTACTTGTTCAATATGCCCGATAAATTTTTTTAATTCTTTCTTGATTTCTGCTTCAGTGGGGATTTTCTTTTGATTAATTATTTTTTTCTTTCCTTCCGCATCATCGGTGGTGCTTATTTCCCCCAATTTTATTTCCGCTAAATATTCCTTCTCCGCTTCCACCGCTTTATTTATTTGCCTGGTAAATTTTTTACCAACGGCAATCACCAACACCCCCTCCGCCAAAGGATCCAAAGTTCCGCCATGCCCCACCTTAATTTTATTTCCGGATTTTCTTAAAGAACCTTCCTTGTTATTTCTATTTCCGGATTTTGTATTTTTTGTTTGCTTTTTATTTTTCACTTTCAGCCGGGCAGTGTTTTTAGCCAATTCCCGCTCGGCCCAAAATTTAACCAGCTGAACCGCTCGCTGAGAAGTCATTCCGATTGGTTTATTTAAAGCGAAAATTCCTTCTACTTTCATTTGACTATTTTAGGATTAATTTCAATTTAATTTTATGATTGCAATTATTCAACAAAAAAATACCTCCTATTTAGTGTACACTTTTTTTCTTCCCTTGGGAAGTTTTTGAAACCTAATTGCCAATACTAAATAAAAATATTTTATTATTAGACAAAGGTATTGTATCCGAAAACAAGAGTATTGTGTCCGAATAAAAATTAGAAGCTTTTTTAAATCTTAAATAACATCTGTCACCCTCCTGCGATTACAAGGGTATGACTGGATGCAGTGTAACTGAATACAATGTACTTGAATGAATGTGACTGAATGGTAATTAGAATACAACATCACAATAGGAATATACCCGCTAAAACCAATAAAATCAAACTGAACTCAATACACCTACCATTAGCCAGCACGAAACCAAGGACATCTATACATACAATCATTTAGCTGAATGATTAAATGAGCAACTGATGTGTCCTGTTCTCATAATATCACTATATCACTATCTGATAGAATGTTTTAAGCAATCATGAAGCTATATACATACAATCATTTAGCTAAATGATTAAATGAGCAATTATGAAAGAAGATCATAAAGTCATTAAGAAGATCATAAAGTCATTAAGAAGATTATAAAGCCACCAAAAAGCTAAAGTTGTTAATCATACTTCCAATCACATCACCGATATATCATTCCGAAAGGTGTTATTCCGCTATCATTTTAGAGAGTATCATTCTGAAAAGTGTCATTCCGAAAAATGTCATTTTTGTTCAAATTCTAATTGTTAAGGGTTTTATATATTCTTCAAAACAAGATAAACAAGTATCCTAAAAATCAACCAATTATTTCATCTTGACTTACAAAACACTAAACACTTTTCCGGTTTAATTTTGGTTAAAAAATCAATCAAACAAAATCATTTTACAAAAATATTTTTTGTAATGAAATCAAAAATTCCATTCTTCTTAAATTGTTTCCTTTAATTTTTTATGTTAGAATTTAAATACTCTTAACAACTACTTAAATTAAAATGAATATAAAAATAGAATCGGGCTGGAAGAAAGTTTTAGAACCATATTTTCAAACTCCCGAATGGAAAAGTTTAGCCGATTTTGTTCGTCAAGAATATTTGACTACTACCGTTTATCCTCATCCTAAAAATGTCTTTAACGCTTTTAACTCTACGCCCTTTGATAAAGTAAAGGTGGTAATAATCGGACAAGATCCCTATCATAATCCGGGACAAGCGCACGGGCTTTGTTTTTCCGTCCGACCCGGCATAACACCACCGCCTTCTCTAAAAAATATTTATCAAGAAATTGAAAATGATTTAGGTATTAAAAAAAATTACACTCAAGGAAATTTGACGAATTGGGCCAAGCAAGGAGTTTTATTGTTAAACGCTGTTTTAACCGTTCGCAAAAACCAAGCCGGTTCCCACGCCGGACGAGGTTGGGAAAAATTTACCGATGAAGTCATCAAACAGTTGTCCGCCCAAAAAGAAAATTTGGTTTTTTTGCTTTGGGGAAATTATGCCAAACAAAAAGGCGCTATCATTGACCGCTCCAAACATTTAATTTTGGAGTCCGCTCACCCCTCCCCCTTCTCCGCTTACAACGGATTTTTCGGTTCTAAACACTTTTCCAAAACCAATAAATATTTACGAGAAAATAATC
>CAYORE010000048.1:0-6459 GCA_964406325.1 uncultured Bdellovibrionales bacterium
TATCTTTAGTTTTTCTTAAAAAAATGTTAGTATATAAATATGAAAGATAATAATTGGTATGTAATTACGGGAGCTCCTCATTCAGGAAAAACTTCGGTAATTGAATTATTAAAAAAGAAAGGATATAAGGTTGTTTATGAGACAGCCAGGGTTTATATTGATCAGGAATTAGCCAAAGGACATACTCTTGAGGAAATTAGAGGAGATGAGTTGAGATTTCAAAAGGGAATTCTTGACAAAAAAAGTGAAATTGAAAAAAAATTGGACTCCGAAGAAGTTATTTTTTTTGACAGGGCTATTCCGGATACCGGTGCATATTATGAGTTGTGTGGGTTTAATAAAGATAAAAGGTACAGAGAATTATCTAAAAAGTGTGTGTATAAAAAAGTTTTCTTGTTTGAATTGTTGCCCTACAAAAAAGATTATGCCAGAACGGAAACAGAAAAGGAGCAAGTCATGTTGCAAGAATTGTTGGAGGAGGAATATCGGAAATTGGGAAATGTGATTGTTGTTGTTCCGACAATGAATTCTCCGGAAGAAAGAATGAAATTTGTTTTAAATAATATGTAATTATATAAATATGTATCATTTTTTCACAAAAGAAAAAGAAAACAAAGAAATTTGTTTCAATGTGGAAACGGAAAGGGAATTAACAAAGGGGGAGGAAAAGGTATTAAAAGAAATTTTAGCGGAAAATTTCGTATCGGAGAAGGTCGGTATGAAATCTTTTTTTAAAAAAGAAGATGTAGTTGTGGAAATTGGACCACGAATAAATGTGGAGACGGCTTTTTCAACCAATGCTGTGGGAATTTGTCGGGCTTGCGGGTTAACGGCGGTTAAAAGAATAGAAATGTCTCGGCGATATAAGCTGAAAAAGGGAGTGCGGAAAGAAGATTTTATAAAAGAAAAGCGTGATAGAATGACGGAAGTGGTTTACGAACAACAGTTGGACAGTTTTGAAACCGGAATTGAACCGGAGGAAGTTTACGAGGTTAAATTGAAAGAGGAGGGTGTGGAGGCCTTACAAAAAATAAATGATGAAATGGGGCTGGGAATGGACGATTGGGATGTTAATTTTTATTACAATTTGTTTGTCAAAGATATTGGGAGAAATCCGACCAATGTGGAATGTTTTCAGTTGGGACAAGCAAATTCCGAACATTCTCGTCATTGGTTTTTTAAGGGAAAAATCATTATTGATGAGATAGAAATGGACAAAACATTGTTTGAAGTTATCGTGGAAACTTTGAAAAAAAATTCCGAGAACAGTGTTATTGCCTTTAAAGATAATTCCAGTGCTATTGAGGGTTATGATATTACCACTTTAATGCCGAATACACCGGGGAAAATGTCTGTGTACAAGAAGAATGACACCACTTATCACTTTGTTTTTACGGCGGAGACTCATAACTTTCCAACAGGAGTAGCTCCTTTTCCCGGTGCGGAAACGGGAACCGGAGGCAGAATAAGAGATGTGCAAGGAGTTGGTAAAGGCGGTTTGGTGATAGCCGGTACGGCCGGATATTGTGTGGGGAATTTAAATATTCCCGGTTATAAATTGAAATGGGAAGACGAGAAGTTTGAATATCCGACAAATTTGGCAAGTCCCCTAAAAATAGAAATAGAAGCCAGCAACGGTGCTTCCGATTACGGTAATAAATTTGGAGAACCACTTATTCAGGGTTTTACCAGATCATTTGGGATGAAGATAAGCGGGGACGAAAGGCAGGAATTTTTAAAACCGATTATGTTTTCCGGTGGAGTGGGACAGATGGATAATAAACACTTGGAAAAAGGGAAGCCGCAAAAAGGGATGTTGATAGTGCAAGTTGGAGGTCCGGCTTATCGTATCGGTATGGGCGGTGGAGCCGCTTCCAGTATGATACAGGGGGAAAATAAATCCGAATTGGATTTTAATGCAGTGCAAAGAGGAGATGCAGAGATGGAACAAAAAATGAACAGGGTGGTAAGAGCTTGTGTGGAAATGGGTGAAAATAATCCGATTGTCAGTATTCATGATCAAGGGGCGGGAGGTCCTTGTAATGTTATAACGGAAATAGTTGAACCGGTGGGAGGAAAGGTTGATATTCGTAAAATAAAATTGGGAGATAATACACTTTCCGTTTTGGAGATTTGGGGAGCGGAGTATCAAGAAAGAAATGCCATCTTGATTTCTCCGGAAAGAATTGAGGAATTTAAAAACATTTGTGACCGAGAGAGGGTTAATTGTGAAATTTTAGGGGAAATAACCGGTAGTGGGAAAATAGAGTTAATTGACAGCAAGGATAATTCCAAAGTTGTTGATTTGGAGTTGAAAAAAATTCTTGGCAAAATGCCCCAGAAAGTGTTTAAAGACAAAACCGTTGTTAAAAAGTTTACGGAAATTGACTATCCGACAACTTTACAAGTGAAAGAAGTTTTGCCGGATGTTTTGAAAATATTGGCGGTGGGCTCAAAAAGATTTTTAGTCAATAAGGTTGATCGTAGTGTAACGGGATTGATTGTGCAGCAACAATGTTGCGGACCGCTTCAATTGCCAATTTCCGATGTGGCGGTTGTTGCTCAATCTCATTTTAACAAAACGGGAGCAGCTATTTCTGTAGGAGAGCAACCGATTAAAATGATTATTGATTCGGAGGCGGGAGCCAGAATGTCTATTGGAGAAGCTTTGACGAATTTGGTTTGGGCAAAAATAAGTAATTTGAAAAATGTTAAATGCTCGGGCAATTGGATGTGGGCGGCTAAATTGGAAGGAGAGGCCGCTCGTATGTATAAGGCGGCGGTTGCCACCAGGGATTTAATGATGAAACTGGGAATTGCCATTGACGGGGGTAAAGACAGTTTGTCTATGGCAACTAAGCTTGGTAATGAGGTGGTAAAATCTCCGGGGGAATTGGCAATATCAACTTATGTAAGTGTTCCGGATATTACCAAAGTGATTACACCAGATATTAAACGACCGGGAGAAAGTGAAATTTGGTTTATTGATTTAGGTAATAATAAAAATCGTTTGGGGGGTTCAGCATTGGCGCAAACAATGAAACAGTTGGGCAATGAATCTCCGGATGTTGATAAGCCCGATGATTTAAAAAGTTCTTTTTTGGCAATTCAAGAAATGATTGCCGAAAATATTATTTTGGCGGGGCATGACAAGTCTGATGGCGGTTTAATCACTACGGTTTTAGAAATGGCTTTCGGGGGCAACTGTGGGTTAAATTTGAGTTTTGAAAATGCTGAAGCGGAGCAAATTCCATTTTGGTTCAATGAGGAACTTGGATTGGTTTTAGAAATTGACAAAAATGAGAAAAAGGAATTTGAAAAAATAATAAAAAAGTATCATTTAGATAAAATTACTCATAAATTGGGAGAGTCCGGTGTTAATAAAAAAATACAAATTCAATACAATGGGGAGGAAGTGTTAAATGAAGATATGTGTAAATTGAGACAAATTTGGGAAGAGACAAGTTATCAAATAGAGAAGATACAAATGAATGAGGAGAAAGCGACGGAAGAAAGAGAAAATATTTTTGACGCACAAAACCCGATTTATTTAACAACTTTTTCACCTCAAAAAACAGCTGAAACGCTTTTACAACAAAAAAATAAGCCGAAAGTCGCCATTATTCGTGAAGAAGGTAGTAATGGAGACAGGGAAATGGTTTCAGCGTTTTATTCGGCGGGATTTGATGTTCAAGATATTACCATGTCGGATTTCTTAACGGAGGATATTGATTTGGATGACTATCGGGGAGTGGCATTTGTAGGTGGATTTTCTTATGCTGATGTTCTCGGTTCGGCCAAGGGGTGGGCCAGTATGATAAAATATAATTCAAAAATTAGGGATATTTTTGATAAATTTTACAAAAGGAAAGATACTTTTTCCTTAGGTGTTTGTAATGGTTGTCAGTTGATGGGGTTATTGGATTGGGTTCCGGGTAAATTTAATCGTAATGCTTCCGGCAGATTTGAGTCTCGTTGGACGACAGTGGAAATTTTGGACAGTCCGGCCATAATGTTTAAAGATATGGTTGGTTCCAAATTGGGTGCCTGGGTGGCACACGGAGAAGGGCTGGTTAATGATTTTGATAAAAATTTGGCGACGGTGGCTTATGTTGATGATAAGGGAAAACGAACGGAAAAATATCCTTTTAATCCAAATGGTTCTCCTCAGGGAATTACCGGATTATGCTCGGCTGATGGTAGGCATTTGGCAATGATGCCCCATCCGGAAAGAACATTTTTAAAATGGCAATGGCCTTATTTAAGTGAAGAAAATAAAAGAGACTGGAAGGCATCTCCTTGGTTAAAAATGTTTCAAAATGCCCGTCGGTGGTGTGAAGAAAATTAATAAATAATTATATGACGAAAACAAGTAAATATAAAGAGTTGGGAATTGATCCCGGAAAATCGGAGGTGAGAAGCACTTTTGGCAATTATATTGACAATGATTATCCAAATGCGTTTGTTAATATTGTTGTTGACCCAAAGAATCCGGAAAAAGTTTTTACGATGCATATGGATGGCGATGGTAGTAAAATTGTTCAAAGAGCGTTGCATTATTTGGAAACAAAAGACCAATCTGTTTTTAAGGGAGCTGTTGATGATGCCGTTTCTATGAATACGGGAGATGTTGCCGCCAGTGGTTTCGTCGATGGCAAGTGGATTATTACCGATGTTATCAATATTAACGCTTTTAATTTACCTAAAAATATTATTATGAAAGAAATAGCTGAGCGTTTTGGAGAATTGATTGATATTTATAAAGAAAACGGTTTGCGGGATATTTATTTTTTGGGAGGGGAAACGGCGGATTTACCGACGCAGATTTCGTCAATGGTTTTTGATGTAGGTATACAAGCGGAAACTAAAAAAGAAAATATTATTTCCGGTAATGTGAGAGCAGGAGATAAAATTTATGGCTTTGCCAGCGACGGACGAGCAAGTTGGGAAGAAGAGGAAAACTCCGGAATAATGTCCAATGGAATTACTTTGGCTAGAATAGAATTGATGGATAAAAGTTATTCACAAAAGTATCCTTTTTTGAGTAGTAAAACTTCTGCTTACAGAGGAAAATATAAAATAGATGATCAGCCGAAGATATTAAAAGGGATGACGGTGGGTGAAGCATTATTGTCTCCAACCAGACAGTGGGCCCTGGTGATTAAAAAAATAATAGAGAAATTAAAAGAAAAAAACAGTTTGGATTTATTGCACGGCATATCTATGAATACCGGAGGCGGTGCTACCAAGATTGGACATATAGGCAAAGGCATTTTGTATAAAAAGGTTATGCCGGAAGCCTCGCCGATTTTTCGGTTAATTCAAAGGGAGTCCGGGGAATCTTGGGAAAATATGTTTGAAACTTTTAATTGTGGAGTCGGTATTGATGTAGTAGGGGCTGATGAAAATGTTTTTGCTGAGGTAATGAAAGCCGTTGCCAAAGAAACACAAATTGCTCTATATGATTTAGGTGTGTGTGAAGAAATGGACACTGAAAATAATAAAGTGGTTTTGCAGACACCGTACGGTAATTTTGATAATTATTAGAGTTTATATTAAGATCTATCCCAACCTTTTAATCATATAAGTATTTTGAAGGCGGTAGCCGTTTTGGCGGTAGTAGTCGCGGACGCCGACGCCGGAAATAACGGCTATTTTTTGTTTGTTTTTTGGGATGTTAAGATTGGTTAATTCTTCTTTGGCTATTTTTTCCGCTTCTTGTAAAAGTTTTCGTCCCAGCCCGATATGTTGAGGTGAATTTTTATCCCTTTCTCCAACGGCGGTCACTTTTCCGTAAGTATGAACTTCACGAATGATAGCGGGAGCGGGAGTGGAAGAATGGGGGGAATTTATTCTAAGGCGAAGGAGGGCATAGAGACGGTTGTCGTTATTGATAAATTGAAGAAAAATTTCTTTACCGTCGGAAGCCGGATAGTCAATACGATTTAGAAATATTTTTTGGCCGGTGTTTTTTTCCGAAAAACTCCCCAAAGTTTTCTTTTTTTGAATTTTGTGGGAGGTGGACTGATAGTCGTTTTTTATCTCTCGACAGCGAATGCATTGACAATTTGTTTTGGGAGCGATGATTTGTCTGAGATTGGAAATGGTTGGTCCGGCTTCTATGGAGGGCAAGGGAACATCTCGGACCAGTCTTTGAATGCGAACATAAGGCGGGATAGCTTCATTTTTTATTTTAATAACCAATTTCTCAAAATTGTTGTTACTTAGCGGCGTATACTTGCCTTGTTTCCACCAGCGGTATAGAAGCGTGTTTTTAATGACTACGGTGGGATAAATTTTAAGCATATCCGGTTGGTAATCCGGATTGGAAAAAAGTTCTTTAAACATTTTAAAATCTTTAATTGGTGAGCTTCCGTAAAGCCCGGGCATTAGATGGTAATTTATTTTAAAACCGGCTTCTTTTAAGAGCTTGGTGGCAATAACGGTGGCTTGGGTAAG
>CAYORE010000049.1:0-23250 GCA_964406325.1 uncultured Bdellovibrionales bacterium
AGACGGTGTTTTATTATTTTAAAAATAAAAAGTGACAATCACTCCTTTAAAGATCATCACCATTTTCCTAACTCTACAAATTCTGTCTAACAACTGCCCGTAAACCAATTTCAATTTTACAGACTAAACTTTAAATATCAAAAAACTGCTTCCAAGATTCGTTTTTGATAAATTTTTCTAATTCCTGACCGGCGTATGCTGGTTAAAATTCTTGACCGGCGTATGCTGGTTTTGACCGGCGTATGCTAGTCTTGACCGGCGAAATAGATCCTACAAACCATCTTGTCAACCGTCAATTACCAAACATAATCCTTCTCAAGAAATTCTATCCTCCAAAAATATTTCCTTTTCCTCTTTTCTGATAGCATCTTTTTGCAATTTTGCTATCAATTGCCTAACTACTGTCGGATGAGGGACTTCCTCAAAGACAAACCTGCTCTTACTGCCGGCTGTTTGCACATAAACAAATCCGTAATCCAACAAAGTTGGAAAAATTCCATGAACCTCGGTAGTAATATCTTGTATTTTAATATGATCCAACTCACTGACATTTCGCCTAAACAAACCCATTTGATTAATATCTACAATCCTCTTGGTGGTAACAATCCAAGCGTCAAAATAATAATCAATCCACAAAACAAAGAAAATAATCCAGAGCAACATTCCAATCAAGCTTTCTCCGAAGAAAACCACCGTCACTTCACCGTCAAAAAACCATTCGGCAATATACTCGGATAAAACAAAATGTCCGATAATCAATAATAACATCGCCGTAACCACCGGAAAAAATTTAAAAATAAAAGTAAGCCAATGTCTTCTTAAAACCAAGATAATCTTTTCATCGCTTTTCTTATCTTTAAAATCATAATTTTTATATTTTTGTTCGTAACGCCTAATTTCCTTTGAGGTCATATCGTTAAATTAATTAATTACTTAGTTATAAACCATCCCCACCGTTTCAAATAAATCCCTCCAATCAACCTCGGAAAAATAAAACAAATTTAAACCGAGCAAAATAACACTACCGGTCAAAAATAACCCCACCATAAACACCCCCAAAATACGATTTAAACGAAAAGTTAACAAATGATAAACAATAATCATATTGCCGACAACAAACAACAATAATAAAAATAAATATAACACCAACGCAAAATTTAAAACCATTATATATAAATTAATTATTAACTTCCTTATTTATCCACAAAACTTTCCTTTTTATCCCCTATGCAAAAAAACTAACTAAACACTCCGTCACCAACATCATCATCGGGAAAATCTACTTTTAAATGATCATAAGCCAATTTGGTTACCACTCGTCCTCGAGGAGTTCTCTCTAAAAATCCTTTTTTCATCAAATATGGTTCGTAAACTTCCTCTACCGTTTGCGGTTCTTCGGAAAAAGCCGCCGCAATTGTTTGAACGCCCACGGGACCACCGTTAAATTTGTCTATCATCACTCTAAGTAATTCTCTATCTGACGGTTCCAGCCCGATATCATCAATTTCCAACATTCGCAAGGCCTCCCGAGCAATTTTTTCATCAATCACTTTCTGTCCTTTGATTTGCGCCAAATCTCGTACCCTTTTCAAAAGACGATTAGCCACCCGAGGAGTACTGCGAGCACATTGAGCAATCGCCCTACTTCCGCTTTTATCAATTTCTATCCCCAAAATACGCCCGGAACGCTCCACAATTTGACCAATCTCTTCATCGGTATAAAATTCCAAACGATAAATTACCCCAAACCTGTTTCGCAAAGGAGCGGATAACATTCCCAATCTGGTTGTCGCCCCAATTAAAGTAAATTTGGGAAGTTCCAGTTGGATCGTACGAGCGGAAGGACCCTTACCGACAATAATATCCAAAACTCCATCTTCCATTGCCGGATAAAGCACTTCTTCCACAACCTTACTAAGCCGATGGATTTCATCAACAAATAAAATATCCCCGTCATTAAGATTGGTGATAATAGAACCCAAATCAGCCACTCTTTCAATAGCCGGCCCGGAAGTTGTTTTAATCCCCGCCCCCATCTCCTTGGCAATAATATGTGACAAGGTCGTCTTTCCCAGCCCGGGAGAACCGAAAAGTAAAACATGTTCAATTGATTCTCCGCGTTTTTTGGCCGCTTCAATCAAAATATTCAAATTTTTCTTGATTTTCCGCTGACCAATATACTCACCAAAGCTGGATGGTCGCAAACTCATTTCAAATTGCTCTTCCTCAATATTTGATTTTTTATTAGATGTAATCATTTTTTTCTTGACAAATCATACCAATATGTTATACTCAAGTGTCGGATGGTTTTTTAATCAATCCGCTTTAAATATCTTTTGATTATTCTTTGTATTTTCTAAGAATAATTCCAATAATCATTTAAAAAGCGAATGCCCCATCTATCAATCATTATACATAAAAATGGGCTTATTGCCAACTTTTCGCTTTTTATCTTACAAAAAAACACCGGCCTGTAGACAAGGGGGGAATATATCTGGTCCCGAGAAATGATTTCCAGTTTAGATTAGTGCAGTTTCGGCTTCGCTATTTCTCAAAATCATTTTTATCCCATATATTATATATGGGCATTGTCTACAGACCGATGTTTTTTTGTTTTTCAAAAAATTTTACCTTTTTATTTTCAGTGTCGTAAACGGCAAAAGAAATTTTATCATCCGGATAAACAGCCAATTTACCGGGATTAACAATCGGTGTATTATTAATAATTTCACTTCTTTGACGATGAGTATGTCCATGAAAAACAGCATCATACTTTCCACTCATCGCTGCATTTTCCGCCAGTAAAGGATAATGGGTTAAAAAATACTTTCCCTCGGCATACTCCACTTCGGCAAAATTTCCTTTTTTGAAATAAATTTGATTATTTTCATCATCTAAAACCGCCTTAAACATTGCCACTTGATCACCATCATTATTTCCCCAAACCGCAATAACCGGAACTCCCACTCGCCCCAATCTCTCCACGATGTATGGCGAAGAATAATCACCTAAAGCAAAAACTTGATCAACCTTTAATGACCGCATCTTTGCTATCGCCCATTTTAAATTCTCCGCCTGATCGTGAATATCGGAAATAATTGCTATTTTCATACCATTATATTATTTATATTATTGTTACATTATTGATTTTTGACTATCTCGCGACTTTCTTTATCCAGTTCAATTAATTTAATAATCAATTTTTTTCTCATTGCTTCAGCGTAAGGATTGCAACTTTGAATGGTTGCAAACAACTCCTTGGAATCATTTAAAACATTTTCATACAATCCGTACATTTTTCTATAAGCCAATGTTTTTAATCTAAAATCTTTTTGTAAATTAAAATCACGCAAGGCAAAACCAATAAAATGACTTAACACCTGCGCTTTCGCTATTTCTCTATCATGCTCATCCGGTGTCATTTCAATTACACCATACTTTAATTTACCGATTATGGCTTTAACTTTTTGCACATCACTTTCACTGCCGGAAATATTAGATACAACCACCTTTAAATTTGCAATTTTTTTGGCAATTGACTCCGGTCCGAAAAGTGGATGTGTTCCTATTATTTTGTTTGCGGAGAATGTTTTTTTTAAAATATTCAAAGGAAAAACTTTTACCGATGATACATCCATAACAATAGCACTTTCGGGGATAACTCTCTTCCATTCATCTACGGCCTCTTGCAAGAATTGTACAGGTACGGCAAAAATAACCACATCAAATTTCATTGTTGAACTTTTTTCAATATATTCATTGCTCAAAACTTTAATATTATCATTTTTGTCAATTTCCCTAATTTTATTTTTATCCGTTACAAAAACTTCAAAAAAAGAGCTTAATTGTTTTGCCAATAATTTTCCAAAATTCCCATACCCTATAATCAATATTTTTTTCATTAATTTAAACTTAATTACATTTTAATATAAATACAAATATTATACATATTTCTCGGTTAATTGATCTTAATCTTAAATGATTATTAATTGTCTTATGATTACTTAACGATTTATAATTTTTCAAAAAACTTATTTTATCTCCTCAATTTTCACCTCAATAACTCCCGCTCCCAAAGGCGCTAACTTTTTAAAGGCCTCTTTGTCCAAATCTAAAATTTTCCCCGTTCCCGGATCCGGTCCATAATCATTCACCACTACAAAAATTTGCTTTCCGCTGTTTCTAGCCGTCACTCTCAACCAAGTCCCTTTGGGAAAAGTAGTGGACGCCGCCGCCATTTTACCGGTATAAGCATACCAACTGGCTCGTCCTTTTTGTACTTTACCAACTTTTATTTTAGTCCCCACTACCACAATTTCTTCCACCGGCTCTTCAGTAACCTTAGAGCTGATTTTTTTTCTCTTAACTTCTTTTCCGTTTTTATAAGTTACTAAATATTTTACTTCTTTTTTGCCTTTCCGCCCCTTCTGTTTAACTTTTTTTGTTCGCCATTTTAAATTTTTATCTTTTTTTTCCACAACTTTAAAATCAATCTCTTCCGTTTCCGTCACCTCCTTATGATCAATTCTGGTTACCACAATTTCCATATCCGCAAAAACATTCTCTGATAATTCCGGCTCAACTTTATCCGAAGGATTTAATACCACTCCACTTTCTTGCAAGGCCGATTGTACCTTATCAGCGAACACTTTCTTCTCAATTGTCCGATTATCCACTTCTATCTTTATCGGCACCGCTCTCACTACCACGATTTTCATTCCCCCGGATACCTCAGTCTCCGGAGATGGATAAATCTTATCCTCTTTCTCTAACTGCAACCCGGCTTGCTCTACAAAATCCCCCACCGTTCGTGCTTCCGTCCTCACACCCAAAACACTAATTCCATCATCAACCACTTCCACAATCTGCTCACCGGAAAATAAATCTCTATTCTTTTCCGTCCTTACCTCCAACCAATACCAAAAACCACCCCCAAAAAATATTACTAAAACGATGACTAACAATATTTTTTTCATTTTTCATTATAAAGCCCTGCAAAACTTTTAATTATATTTCCATCAAAACACCCGGCGAAATAATTTTTTTAACAAAAAAAGTTGTTATATCCATACCATAATCACCTCATTCAGTTATCCGTCCGTTAATCGGAACTACTTCCAAACCGTGCTTATCTCTCCTTTTTTTAATTATTTTGTGCTTGATTGCATATTTTCATCCTAACATAAATTCCGAAAAAATAAACCTCAAAAAACCAAGCCCCAAACCAAACCCCACCGATTTAATCGGCTGATAAATACCGTCCACCAATCACTAACCATCCGCCTCCAGTTGTACTATTTTTTTCGCTAATTTTTTTAAACCGATATTTTCAAAAGCCACCGTCAAAGTTTCTTCATCGGTAGCCACTACAATCCCTTTACCAAAAGTATCATGCTTAACCTTCTCTCCGGTTTTAAAATTATTTTTAATCAACATATCTTCCTCGTCCTCAGCATCCAAATCAATAATCTCCTCCCAACTGTCACTAAAAGTATCATTAAAATCATCTCCCGCAAACTCACCTTTCTTAAAAGAATTATTTTCAAAAGAAGTTTCCCTTCCAAAAACACCCCTCTCTCTCTCAACATCAATTTCCCCAATCATTTCCGATGACTGCTCCCGCAAAAATTTTTCATCTATTTCATCAATAAATCGCGACCGAATACTGGTTTGAGTGGAACCGTAAATATTGCGAATATTGGTATAAACAAAATATAATTTTTCCTTAGCTCGAGTAATTGCCACATAACATAATCTCCTTTCTTCTTCCATCTCTTGAGCATCCAACGATGCCCGCGAGTGGGGAAATAACCCTTCTTCCGCTCCAACCACGAAAATTACCTTGTACTCTAATCCTTTGGCACTATGCATAGTCATCAAGGGAACAGCCTCTTGCATATTTAAATCTCGGTCGGTTTGAGAAACTAAAGCAACATCTTCCAAAAATTTTTGCAATAATGTTTGTTCTCCAATCAAAGCCCCATCGGCAAATAAAATTTCTCCCGTTGATTTATCCACTCCGGTTTTTTTGTTATCTATCGTTGCTTGCAATTTATCATACTCTTCCGCCACCGTTAACAATTCTAAAATATTTTCCTGACGCACCTCCCCTTCATCGCCCATTTTCTCCAACATTAATTTATAGCCGGTGTCTTCATAAATTTTTTGGATTATTTTTTTTGGCGTACTTCCAACGGCAAATTTTTTAATCCCACTTATCATCTCCGCAAAATTTTTCAAATCTTTAATTTTGCCAACAGGTAATTGTAAATTACCCTTCGCCTTTTCCGCTTCCAAGTTCCGCAATGTTTCTAAAATATCTCCTTGATAATTATCAATCAACTCCAAAACTTTTTCCACCGTTTTTCCGCCCAATCCCCTTTTGGGTTCATTGATAATCCTGTTAAAACTCACTTTATCTTTAGGGTTGTTAACAAAATACAAATAGGCTAAAATGTCTTTAATTTCCTTGCGTTGATAAAACTTCAATCCTCCGATAATTTTATAAGGCACTCCCGCCTTCATAAAGGCCTCTTCCAAAGCCCGAGATTGAGCATTGGTTCGATACAAAACCGCCACCTCTGTTAACTGTAATTTCATCTTGTCTTGTAAATCGGCAATTTCCTCGACCACAAACCGTGCCTCATCCTTTTCATCGTAAGCCCGATACAAGGTAACCGGTTCACCGCCAACATTTTCCGTCCACAACTTTTTTCTTTTTTGGTTTTTATTATTACTAATCACACAATCGGCCACATCCAAAATAATTTGCGTACTGCGATAATTTTGCTCCAATAAAATAATTTTCGTTCCCGCATAATCTTTTTCAAAATTTAAAATATTGGAAATATCCGCTCCTCGCCAACGATAAACGGATTGGTAATCATCGCCAACCACGCAAATATTTTGATGTTCCCGAGCCAACATTTTCAAGAGTTGATACTGAGCTTTATTAGTGTCCTGATATTCATCAACCATCACATATCGCCAGAGTTGTTGGTATTTTTTCAATGTTTCCGGAAATTGCTCAAAAACTTCAACTGTTTTCATTAACAAGTCATCAAAATCCAAGGCATCGGCTTTTCTTAATTCTTGCTCGTAACGATAAAAACATTTGGCAATCAATTCCTCCCGATAACTATCCACCGAATTGGAATACTCTTCAGCATTTTGCAATTGATTTTTAGCGGAAGAAATAACACCCAATACCACCGCCGGCTTAATATCTTTATCGGAAATGTTTAAATCTTTCATTATTTGTTTTAACAATACTTTCTGATCTTGATCGTCATAAATGACAAAATTATTTTCATAACCGATTTGTTCTATCTCCCTTCTTAAGACTCGTACGCAAACAGAATGAAAAGTGCCCATCGTCGGCAAAGAAGCTGAATAAATATTTGCCTCTCGGGGCAGTCCCAATAATTTTTTTATTCTATCGGCCATTTCTTCCGCCGCCTTATTGGTAAAAGTAACCGCTAAAATATTTTGCGGATTAATTTGTTTTTCTTTAATCAAGTAAGCAACTCGGTGAGTTAAAGTTCTTGTTTTTCCCGAACCGGCTCCCGCCAAAATCAAAACCGGCCCTTCCGTTTGCAGAACCGCTTCTTGTTGTTTGGGATTTAACTGATTTAATAATTCTGACATTTTAGCATCTTACATTTAGAGATAAACTATACAGAGATCCTATCTCCGCAGGGTTAGGTTTGTAGAGCTGAATGAAAAGGAGATTGGATTTTGGTAAACGACTACAAAACTATTCAAATTAATACCCTTTAATTTCTCAACTATTACATAATACCACACTCACAATTTTTATCCATTTTTTAAATTTCCCTCTTGTATTTTTTTGTATTAGCCAAAAAACAGCATTCCTGTAATTCCAAACAGAAGCAATCGTCGCTGACCTCTCTCTATTAAAAACAAAGGTAAAATTGGCTAAAAAAGCCACCGCTTCTTACCCCCCCGTTATAAAAACAGCCCCTATCGCTATATACAACGAGGACTATTTTTTTATTCTCGACTTATTTAGGAATTGCTTTTAATTTCCAATTTTTGCCAATCTCTCTCAATTTTACTTGCAACTTTTAAACTACAAATTTACAAAACCGATAATTATCTTAAAATAATCACTATTTATTCCCAGCTAAAACCGTTACCGAAATGTCCCCACTCCGCCGTTTTTTCAAACTGCGGTTCCTTCAATTTCAACTCCCGAATAATATTACTTGGCACAAATCTTTCTCGATACTCTTCGGTTTTATCCAACCGCTCTCTTTGCCCATCCTTAAAGGCAATATCCGCCACAATCTCCAACGGATACTTTTTCCCAATGGCATAAGATACCTGTATTAAAACATTATCTATTGTAGCATCAGCTCGTAAAATTTCCACCGCCACCTTTCGAGCCAAGTAAGCTCCGCTCCGATCAACTTTGGTTGCATCTTTTCCACTGAAACATCCTCCTCCGATCGGAATATTCGGACCGTAATTATCCACCGCCAATTTTCTTCCCGTCACTCCGGTATCCGCTTCAAAACCACCGACACTCCAGTCACCGGCGGGATTTAAATGGATATTCACCCCTCTTCGCACCCTTTTATCTTTCAGCCAAATATCCACCATCTTTTTTAACTCCGCCCTTTTGGTATTTTGAAAAGATACCACTACCGCTACAATATTTTGCTTATCATCAATTGTAATCTGCGTTTTTCCATCATAAGAAAATTTTTGATAAATAAATCTGGCCAAGTCCCGAGACAAAAAAACTTCCAAAGGAATTAGTTGTTTAGTTTCTCCGGTAGCATAACCTATCATAATTCCCTGATCTCCGGCTCCACCACCATCAACCCCCCGAGCAATTTCCGGACTTTGTTGAACAATATTTACCTGTACACCATATTTGTCTTCTACTATTTTCTGAGCCACCGCCCGACAATCCACAAAGGCCTCGGTAGTTAACTCACCGGTGATGGTTACAATCCCGTGACCACCCATAACTTCCACCGCCACTCTTGAATTTTTATCTTGTCGCAAACATTCATCCAAAATTGCATCACTAATCCTATCGCACATCTTATCCGGATGCTTTGGGGTTACACATTCCGCCGTTTTCATTTGGTATTATTTAATTTTTAAATTCTTCAAAACCGTTTCCATATCTCAAAATACTATTTTCAAATTCCTTTTTGTGTTTTATCTTTTAATACCATAACATACCCACACCAAAATACCAAATAAAGTTTTTCAAAAAGTTGCAGATCGGGGAAAATTGACAAAAATCGGAGCTTGGAAGCAGTCTCTTTACAAAAAATCGGCTACTAAACGCCGATAATATTCTGTAAACAAAAATTTTAAAGTTGTTTTATTCTCAAAAAGTTGGTGGGGATGGTGGGACTCGAACCCACAAGCCGAAGCACTGGTTCCTAAGACCAGCGTGTTTACCAATTTCACCACATCCCCTGTTTTAATTTACAATTTACAATTTAAAATCTAAAATTTAAATTCAATTTTAGAAGCAATCCCATTTTAAATAAATAAATCATAAATATCCAAAACTTCACTCCCGACAAATTAAAAAACACTATGACGCACTTTATGCTAAATATTTTTTTGTAGTATTTACTCGCTTTTGTTGAGTGGTCGCTCTTTTTTTAGTTTGTCTGCGATTGGCAATTAAAAATTTATTTCCTTCCCCCAAGTCTATAAAATCATCGGCTACATCCAGTAATAAATGGGAAGAGCTTTTCTTAAAAGCCATCACTTCAACTCTAATTCCTTTATTATACTGTAAATATCTAACCAACGGCTCATAATCTCCATCACCACTCACCAACACGATTACATCCAAATTATTAGCCAGTTTAATTGCATCAATGGCAATTCCCACATCCCAGTCCCCTTTTTTCATTCCTCCTTTAAAAATTTGCAAATCCTTTGTCTTCACTTCATAGCCGACCTTTCCCAAAGAATCAAAAAACTTCTCTTCCAATCCTTCTTCGGTTTTCACTCCATAGGCAATAGCCCTAATCAACTTCCTATCGCCGACGGCACTGTTTAAAATTTCTTTAAAATTTGTTTTCTTTTTGTAAAGCACCTTGGAGCTGTAATACATATTCTGAATATCCACCAAGACCCCAATTCTTTGCTCGGGAAATTTTGACATATTTTTTATTAAAAACTATTTTTTAAGACCGGTCTTTTTCAAAACTGATTTATACAATTTTTCATTATTGTCTCTCAAATACGCCAACAATTTTCTCCGTCGAGCAATCATCCCCAATAAACCCTTACGAGAATGTTTATCTTTAGGATTCTTTTTTAAATGAGAAACCAAAACATCGATTTTTCTGGTTAAAATCGCAATTTGCACTTCAGCAGACCCGGTATCATTTTGGTGTCGCTGAAAACCTTTCATTGTATTCTTTTTTTGTCGTGGTGTTAATACCATAACTTTTATTACCGATTTGTCGTAACTTTCGTTTCGAACAAATAAGCATCTTAAACTGTTTAAAAAAACAACTTTCGTTGTCACTACTTAAATAATCATAGCACAACTTACTGGACAATGCAAGAGTTAAATGCTACCATCAAACCTGTAAAACGATTTTAGTTTTATAATTAATTACTCAATAAACATTAAAAAAAATAAATGGGAGATATTAAATTTGTGGAAATGCCTATTGAAGAGATTAAATCGGAAAACGGAAGAACAGTAATAAAATCGGGAGGACAATTTTACAGTTTTTTTCAAACCAAAAAAGATGGGCAACCAAGTCGTGCTCAAAGTGATTTTGAAAAACTGCAACCAACCGTCGGCAATACTTACTCGTTTGGCATTACGGAAAATGTCAAACAAACGCCGGAAGGACAAACTATTGTTTTTAAAAACATTGTTTTAATCAGCGAAGCTCGCGGAGGCAACAACTGATTTACAATAAACACATTCCTCATTAATGGTTGTTTTTACAACAACAGACAACGGTCTGTTAAATTTGCTGGTCAAATTTTTTGAAAGTGCTAATTGATATGCCTTATGAATACAATCACTTACCAAGATTCAACCACTCAACGAGTAGATAAATATTTAGCGGAAAAATATCCCGCTTTTTCCAGACGATACTTTCAAGATGGTCTAAAAACGGGCAAAGTTTTAATTAATGGGCATAAAAAATCGCCAAGTTATAAATTAAAAAACAACGACCGTATTGAAATTAAATTATCCCTTACTCCTCCGACTAAAATCACCAAATTACCGGCCAATAAAAAAGTACCGATTGATATCGTTGCTAAATATCCGGATTTTTTAATCATTAACAAACCGGCCGGCCTTACGGTACATCCGAGTGTTTTTGACATTCAAAACAACTCTTTACCTCCCACATTAGCCGGCAGTTTAATCGCTAAATTCCCGGAATTGCAAAATATCGGGGAAGATTTTTCTCGTCCGGCCATTGTTCATCGCTTGGATAAAGACACTTCCGGCTTAATGATTATTCCTCGCACCCAACAATCCTTTCGGAAATTTAAAAAAATGTTTCAAAATCATTCAATCACCAAAACTTATCTGGCTCTTTGCTGGCATTCACAACGACAAATCAATTCCGACAAAAAACAAACCGGAAAAAAATATAAAGTCATAGAAAATTTTATCGGTAAATCAAAATCAGACCACACCAAACAAGCAACCAACAAAAACCCCGCTTATTTAATAAATCCCAAACAAGCAAAAACTCTTTACAAAATTATCCAACAAGCCAAGTTGCCCTGCCTCTATAAAGTGGGAAAAATAAAAAAACAAGAGAAAGAAATTTCTCTTGTTCAAGTCCAACCGCAAACCGGACGCAAGCATCAAGTTCGAGTGCATCTCAGTTCGGTCGGCTTACCTTTGGTTGGTGACCACAAATACACCAATCGTCTTTTAAAAAACTGTAATAAAAATTTCTCCCAACATTTATTACAAGCTCACAAACTGGAATTTACCTATCAAGGACAAAAATATTCTTTTACCGCTCCGGAACCGGAATGGTTTAATTTAATGCAAAACAACCGACATTAATCCTTTTTTCTAATTACCGCCAAAACAAACAATGGCAAAACAGCCCATACCAATCTGGCAAAATCCGTAACAAAAATTTTTCGCCCCAAAGGTGATAGCAAATCTTTCACCTCTTTGGCGGGCATCCAACCTAAAATAATAGTTGCCACAAAACCGACAATTAAAAATGCCACCAAAATCCTTCGCAACCATTTGGCAACAGCACTTTTTCCCCCAAGCTTTACCACTACCGTCGGTTTAAACAATAGATAATGCAAGCCAAAAGCCATACCCAAAAAAATCATCGCTTTTAACAAATACCCTTTAACAAAATCAAAATATAATACTTCTGTCAGAAAATAAGCGGCATAAATCGCATAACTAAAAGCTCCCAATTTTGTTTTTTTGGCAATAAAAATCAAAACGATGCCGGCCAAAATCATCATCAAAAACAAAGCCACATCTCCGGCATACAATTTTGGTACACCAATACCAATAAGAAAATTTGTCATTTTTTTATTTTATTATTTTTATTTCTAATCCCTTGTTTTATTTAAGGCCACCTTTTAAAGATTGCCCCGAACAACCTTCCTTTATTATACTACTTTTTTCAAAAAAGAAAAACCGGGATTGACCCGGTTTTAAATATTGAATAATTATATCTAAAATCACTCTTATTTTCCCATTCCGGAAAACGCCTCCGGCATTTGAGATTTCAATTTATTCATTTGCTCCATCATTAACTTGCATTGATCGGTAAATTGCACATCACTGGGAACGGTAAAATCAGCCTTAGTGGACGGAGAACATTTTAATTCTCCGGACTTTTCCTTAGCTTCCAATTTTTCCGGAGTAAAATCATCAACCATTTCCTCCGCAGGACCTTCCGTGTCATTCATAGCACTACCGGCAAAAGTCTTCTCAAACTCTTCCATACATTTTTTATCCAACTTTTGTCCTTTTTTAGTTTTCTTGTCCCAGGTGTAAGTCGCCTCCTTATTCACAACAATTACCATTTCATGCCCATCGGCAGTAGTACCTTCCGTTCGAGAATATTTACCATTGGTATAAGTTACCCAATGTCCATCCGGGCTATCCGCCACACACTTCATTGTTAATCCTTTTTTCATAGCCTCTTTTAAACCACCAACCAAACCTTTACCATCTTCCGCCATCTCTTTCCCCTGTTCCACCTTGGAAACAACATCATTTTTAGCACTGTTTAATTTATCAACCGTCTTATTGCCACAACCGGACAAGCTAACCGTCATTATGGCCAATCCCCCCAGCATCATCCCCTTAATTAAATGCTTCTTTGTCATTTTTTTTGTCATTTTTTTAATTTTTAATTTTTAATTATTAATTATTAATTTAATTGATAATTTCTTCTCCTTTTTCTAAATATTTCTTACCTTTTTCAATCACCTCCCCATGATCATCCATCATCTCCTTTCCGTCATTTATAAGTTCCACACCCTTATCAACAACATCCCGTCCATCTTTTATATTATTATCCACCACTCCTTCGGTGGCTTTTTTAACATTATCAACACTCTCCATCAATTCCTTCCCGCTTTCAATAATTTCTTTTCCCTCATTAACCATTTGTTTTCCTTCTTGAATAGTGGAGTTTACCGTCTGTATACCGTCTTTTACTTGAGTAATACTTTCACCGCAACCGGATAAGCTAACTATTACCACAATCAACCCCAAAAAAATAAGGCCTTTTTTAAAAATATTTTTTTTCATAACTGTATTTTTCAAATAATTATTTAACGCTTTTAAAAATTATTTCCAAAAAATAAATATCTAAAAATTTACCCTTGTATTTATTTTTCTTAATTTATTTTTTACCATTTCTGCCTTTCTTTCTGGCAAAATAATAAACAATTGCTCCCAAAATTCCAAAAAACAATAAAACCAATAACCACACAACCAAGTCATTATCTTTTTCATTTTTAACCAAATCAATTAACATCATAAACCAGAAAACCATCCCTATCATCATTAAAACAGCAATGACCGCTATTACAGCAAATGGCCACTTTGGCACTTGATCACAAGGAACAACCTGTCCATTCACCGTACATTCCGCCAAAGCGGTATTGGTCAAAGTCATCAACCCAAACAAGACACTGGAAATATTTTTTTTCATTGTTTTATTTTGATTATTATTTTATACTTAAATTATAACACCATTTTTAAAATTCGTAAATTTAACAATGTTAGACGCTTGGCAAAACTTACCACTACACCTTAACCCTCTTGTTTTTACAATAGGTAATTTTTCTCTCCGCTGGTACTCTCTGGGATATTTATTGGCATTTCTAACAATCTACTTTCTTCTCAGGCATAGATTGTTCGACAAAAACGCTCCTGTAAATCTCACCGTTAACAAACTGGAAAATATTTTATTTTTTTCCTTCCTGGGAGCTTTGTTGGGAGGACGCTTCGGTTATGCCATTTTGTACAATTGGTCTGAATTTGTAACCCATCCTCTCAAAACAATTCTCCCTTTTTCTTCCTCCGGAAATTTTACCGGTTTTTATGGAATGTCTTTTCATGGAGGTTTATTGGGAGCGATAATTGCCGGCTGGATAGTCTGTAAAAAATACCGGTTGAATTTTTCTCAAATTTTGAACTTTATTATCCCCGCTTTTCCTTTGGGATATTTTTGGGGTCGGTTGGGAAATTTTCTAAATGGAGAATTATACGGACGCCTCACAGAAAGTAAAATCGGTATGTATTTTAAAGATTACCCCACCGAATTGCGTCACCCCTCTCAGTTATACGAAGCTCTGGGAGAAGGAGTTGTTTTATTTTTTATCTTAAATTATTTTTCCAAACAGACAAAATGGCAAAACAAGTTATTTCCGCTTTTTTTAATATTTTACGGTTTGATCAGGTTTGGATTGGAATTTTTTCGCCAGCCGGATCCTCAACTCGGTTTTATCGCTTTCGGTTGGTTAACCATGGGACAATTTTTATGTTTAATTATGATCGGTCTGGGGACTGTTTTTTTACTGATTAATCCATTAAAATTTCATAAACATTAAATTATAAATTTCCTTATGTTAATTTTATCAATTGAAACATCCTGCGATGAAACCGCTGTGGCAATTGTACAAGCAGACAAAAATAATTTTACCACTTTAAGCAATATTGTCAGTTCGCAAGTCCAACTCCATGCCGAATGGGGAGGTGTGGTTCCCAACCTGGCCGCCCGTGAACACCTGAAAAATGCTCTTCCCGTCCTAAGGCGAGCTTTAAAAGAAGCGAAAGTTAAATTATCCAATATTGACTTAATTGCCGTCACCAATGGTCCGGGACTTATCCCCGCTTTACTACTGGGAGTAAACTTTGCCAAAACCTTAGCTTATTTTCACCAAAAACCGCTGGTAGGTGTTCAACATATCGCCGGACATATCCTATCTGCCTTTGCCGATAATAATTTTAACTTCCAAATCAAACCGACTGATTTTCCTCTCCTAACCTTAACCGTTTCCGGAGGACATACCCAACTCATTTACACCGATCAACCATTTAATTACCAAATCATCGGGGAAACTCAAGACGATGCCGCCGGTGAAGCTTTTGACAAAGTGGCAAAAATTTTAAATCTTGGCTACCCCGGTGGACCGATAATTTCCAAACTGGCTGATGAATACATCAAAGAAAATAATATTAACTTGACTAAATTGGACACTCAACCCAACGACACTTCCCTCAAAAAATTCTTCCCTCGTCCAATGATTAACAAACCGAATTTTGATTTTTCTTTTTCCGGACTGAAAACGGCGGTATTATACTACACTCAACAAAACAATATTATTGCCGAGTCAGATCAAAAACAAATAAGTTTTGAATTTCAAGAAGCTGTTGCAGATGTTTTGACGACCAAAACCCTCCGAGCTCTTAAAAAATACCCCGCTCAAACAATTTCTTTATCCGGTGGAGTGGCCGCCAATACTCGCTTGAAAAATAAACTTGAAAACGCCATCAAAGCAAAAAACTTAAAATTTAAAGCCCCTCCCCTATCTTTAACCGGAGATAATGCCACAATGATTGCCGTTGCCGGTTACTATCAATACATTTACCATAAACAAAATAGCACTTTAAACATTCCGCAAAACAACTGGCGAACGCTGGATGCCCAAGCCGATTTGAAACTATCACCGCAAAAAATAAATATTGAAAATTAATTTTTAATTACAATAGAGTCACTTTGTTTTATTTTTTTTGCCTTTATTTCCCACCAGGTATCTTGTTTGTATTTATCATATTTTCTTTCGACTGATATTACTTCTAAATTATTTTCCCTCAAAGTTTCTACTATCTCTTCTTCGGTAGAATATAAAATATTGTTCCTTTTCATATAATCCCAAGCCATTTGCACATATCTGTTGTCAGAATCATATCTAAACAAATCGGGATGATGAAAATTAAACAAAGCAATACCGTCATTTTTTAATATTCTTGATGCCTCCTTTAAGGCTTTTTTTGGTAAAAAATCTATGGCCATATTAGAAATTACAAAATCAAAAGAATTATTTCCAAAAGGTTCTTGTTGGGCATCAGACCGTACAAAAGGAGATTTTTTATGCAACAAGCTTTTGGCTGATAAATTAGCTCGATCCATAGAAAACATTATTATCTGTTTATAAAAATCTTTATCTTTATGAGCACTTGCCAATTGCGTTTCTAGGGATTGACGACCAGCACCAATATTAAGGATATTAATTCTTATACCATTTGTTCTCAGACCAATCTCAGCAACTAATCTCCTGATTAAACTAATTCTTGTTTCATCAGGACTATCATGTTTTTCTGATTGATATAATTTATTATAATAATTTGACAATAATCCTAAATAGTCTTGTTCCGTATTTAATTCAGTTAATTTCTTTTTTTCCATAATAATTTAAAGAAAAATTTAATTATTTAACGCCCACGCCGAAGATGTTTAATCATTGGCTTAAATAAAAGTCTTTCCCATTTCTTAAAATTTAAATTTTATAATTATATCCCTAAATACATTCTCCTAAAAAATAAATATGCTTTTTATTGATTTCATTTTTAACAGATACCTTTTTAAATAACTCATAAACTTGAATAAGCATTTTTCAACATTTTATCATATCAATTATCATAATTTAAAAAACTATTCAAAAATTAAACTTCCTATCATAGCATCACACAACACCTCTTCTTTATCCGTACTCATTGATTCAACACATTTTATCTCAAAATTTTCATTCTTGTGTCTCAAAAAATAAATTACGGAAGTGTAGCCAATTGGAAAAGATGCTATCACTTTTTGAATATTTTTACCACCAATGCTCATTTCTTCTTTCTTTAATACCCTGGTAACAGCTAAATCTCCTTTACTGGCATTTTGTATTTCTGATTGAATCCGCTTCATTAATTGTTTTTTCGTAAGAGCGTATTTACCTACGGTAATGTGCAAACCGTAAATGTTATTTGCGCCTATTCCGGTATCGTTGTTTTGAATATACACCAATTGATAATCCGCCAAATTGTTGTCAACGACTCTATAATTTTTATTTGGATACTTCACACAAAAACCATATTCTTGATTGCAATATTCTTTCCAACTTGAGGTATTGATATCTTCAATTTGTAATTCTTCCGGCTTTTTTTGATTATTTTTCTTTTCTTGATTTTCAATACTTTGTCTATTTTTACCCTTATAGTTTTTGACAACTTCAATTTCATTGTTTCGTTGACCATCTACCACCTCCTGATTTCTTATTTTTTGAAAAATCAAATAAATAACAACTACGACGATTATTCCGACAATTCCACTAAAGATAATATTTTTTTTATTCATTGATTTACACAATAAACTAATTGCTTATAAATATACGAAAACGGTTTTTATGCATCATAAAAACAATTGCCTTTCAAGGTTACTTAATTATTTTTATAGACTCAACAACTGCATCAAGTAATTTATCTTTTTGCTCTTCATTACACTCTGATTTATGACTTCGAGATGTTGACACCAAAATTTTTTCTTGATCATTTAGTTCTTCTGTGTAAACAAAATGACATATATCACCTGGAGCAAATTCATTCCCCTCTATCTTATTAATATACCATCCATTTTTAGTTTTTAATTCATCATTTTTTAATACTATTACAGAAAAAAAAGTACTCTCAGTATACACACTGCTATTTTCAGAAAAAAATTGCACGCCATCAAAAGGACATTTTTCTGGAGTTTTTTTACAATTAATCGGCAACGGTGCTGGCAACATTGTTGCGAATTTCATTTTCTCAACCCTCCAATTCTCCGGATACTTCACACAAAAACCATATTCTTGATTGCAATATTCTTTCCAATTTGAAGTATCAATATCTTCGGTCTTTAATTCTTCAATCTGTCCTTCGGATTCTTGCTTTCCTTGCTCTTGCTTTTGATTTTCTATATTATTCTGTGTTAATTCCGCACTATTCTGCGACTGCGAAACAGCATACAAAAACCACCCGCCAACAGCCAAAGCGATTAGTAAAACTCCTATTCCCAAGACCTTTAAGTTTTTACTCATAAATTCAGATTATAAATTTATTAAACATTTTAAACTTCTAAATTTTTCGCTCCCAAATTACCAATCACCAAATTATTGCATTTTATTTCATTTTTTCTTCATTGTCAATAAAATTACCTTCAAACAGCACAAAACTCCAACGACACATAACACCTCCGATTTACTTTGTTTAAAGAACCATTACCGCAAAATCAAGCCAAAATAAAAACCGGTTGCCAATCACTACTTGTCATCAGCCACCGGTTATCAAACGCTTTTCTTAAATCACCCCAACAAACTTTTAAAATCCGGTATCTCATCTTCTTTCTCCTCCTCTTCCGGCCTTGCTTTAAATCGCTCCTCAATTTCCGCCTCCACAATTTCTCGCGACCGACCATACTTATAGCGAGAAAGCTCTTTGAGTGCTTCTTTGATTTCCGAATTACCTTTACTGGGTGGATATGTTTTCATATTAAAAGGATCCGTGGCCTGATTATTTACCAAAAGTTTAGAATAACACTGGTAATTATCAATGTTAATTAAATCATTGGCATCAAAAACCGGAGCAAACTGTTTTTCTAAAAATTCCGCATCTTCCGAACCAACCCGAAAAGCGGACATAGAACCCACATTTCCAAAAACCGCTTTGGAAATCTCTTCCGATAATTGACCGATAAATTGATGGGCAATAGTCAAAGATAATTTATATTTTCTGGCCTCCGCCAAAATTTGAGAAATAGAATCAGTGGTAAAATTTTGAAACTCATCAATATAAAGATAAAAATCTCGTCGCTCCTTTTCCGGAATATCCACTCGGGATAAGGCGGACATTAAAAGCTTACCTACTACCACCATCCCCAATAAATGACTGTTAATTTCACCAATCTTACCTTTGGATAAATTTACCAATAAAATTTTCCCCTCATCCATAACTTTCCTAAAATCAATCGTGCTGTGTTGTTGGGCAATAATCGGACGCATCATATCATTGGAAATAAAAGTGGTTAATTTGGAAGTAATATAAGGAGAAATATTTTCCATTGAAGCGTCTCCTCCGGCCTTCTCCGCTTCTTTTTCCCAAAAGTCAATAACAGTCATATCTTTACATCTTTTCAATTTATCCTTTCTAAAACTCGGATCTCGAAAAACCCTCGGTACTTCCATTAAAGTTGACCCGGTCTCCGGACTGTCCATCACCAAAAGCATTGCGTTTCTCATATATTGCTCAAACATCGGTCCTCCGGTTTGTTTTAAGTCATACAACTTATCAAAAATGGAAATCATCTCATTAATTACAAAAGTTTTCTGCTCCGGATACTTTTCGTCATATTCCATCATATTCAAACCAAAGGGTCGCTCCGTATCGGAAGGGTCAAAGTAAATTACATCCTCCGCCCGTTCTTTGGGAATAGACTCCATTACATGATCTATCAAATCACCATGAGGATCAATAATACACATTCCCTTGCTATTTTCAGCATCCTGTTTTGCCATCTCTTCAATAAAAGTTGACTTACCGGTACCGGTTTGTCCAATAATATACATATGTCGCCGACGGTCATCATCTCCTATCCTAATCTCCGTTTTTACACCCCGAAAGTCATTATATCCCAAAAGCAAACCTTCTTTCGGTAATTTATCCGGTGGCGGAGCCGCTTTGGATTTTAATAAATTTAACTTTGGTGTTTCCGTAGTAAAAATTGGAAAATGAAAAATGCTGGCCAATTCTTCCGTACTTAAAATAATTTTTTGCCGTTGTCGAAAAAGACGCATTATAAAATCACCGGACAACTTAAAAGCGTTTTTGCTCCTGTCCCGCACCGTTCTAAATTTATTTAAATGCCCTCCATCAAATTGAGTAAAAGCGTTTTCCAAAGAATTTAAAATGATTTCCGCTCGCTCCTTGGTATCCGCCGAAGCCAATAAGCGAATATTGACATCAAATTTAACTTTATTGGACTTGGCTTCCAGTTGCTTAATAATCTCCTGTTCTTCCGGCGTTAAAGAAATATGCTCATCATCATAAGAATGATCCATTTCCTCTTGTTTTTTCCCGGACAAGGCTTTGCCAAACTCCTTTCCTAAATTATCCAATAATTTTCCGTGAATGGAACTCTTTTTAACCGCCTTCTTCAAGCGAACGCCCTGTTGCATTTCTTGAGCAACTTTTTCACCCTTAAATTTCCAACGAACATTTGATTTGTGAAAAATAATTTGAATAGCCGCCCCTTCTCCGGCACTTTCCAGCTTAGACAAAGCATTGGTAATATTATGTAAAGAATCCGTTTCCAATTGTTGGTAAGTCTTGATAGGATAAAAATCGGCTCGTTTTAATTTTAAATAAGAACCAACTGTCACGCTCTCCGGCTGAAAAATATTATAATCCTTCACTCGCTCAATATGTGCCGAAGGGAAAAAACTGTGAATTTGTTTTTCCACAACTTCCTGTAGCTCTCTCGGAAAAGCCACGAAAAAAGAAGTCTGTTCTTCTTCTGCCGGAACGGCAATCTCAAAAATCAACTCCACCACTTTACGCCTAAAACCCAAAACACCCTTTTTACCTTTTATTAACCCAACCAGAGATGCCAGCAATTGTTCCATCTTGGAAATATCTTCTTTTTCAATTTGTTGCTTTGATACACCTTCTTTAGTATCCTGTTTCTCGTGAGCTTTAACCACCTTAACAACATCTAAAGAAATATTTAAAGATTTTCTGACCTCTTTCTTAAATTTAAAAAAATTATCATACAAAAGCCACAATCCCGAGACAATAGCCACGAAACCGCTAATTAAAACAATGGCAAAAACAATACTTACCAAATCCATAACCGGTCTTTATTTATTATTTTTTTATTTTTTCCAATTTTAATTACCGTTGACCATTACAACAAACCTTTTTCCAATAAGATATTTCTTACTTTATCTTCCGTCAAATCGCTATGCAATTCCGCCAAAACATAATTATTTTGCAAATGCTTGGCAATTTCAATCGCTAAATAAGGGCTTCTATTAACAGCCACCTTCACCAAGTGGTCAACCTGCTCATCCGCATCAAGTTTGATTATCTTTTTAGCGTGATAGTCAACATCACTACTGTCTTGCCGAGAAGGTTTACTCTTCTTTGTCTTTCGCAAACCGGGCGTCAAAACCTGCTTTATTCTTTCACCGGTTTTTTCCAATTGCCTCTCCACATTTTCTTTTTCGGATTTGTACAAACTCTCTTTATCTTCCGCAACCATTCCCTCCCTCTCGGATGTTTCACTAAAGTCCGGACGCTTTTCACCCGATTCATAACCTTCCTTTTCTTCGGAATATTTTTTTTCTGCCATCTTTTTATCTTAAAGTAATTAAGCGGCCAAAGGCATATCATAATCATCGGTAGCCCCATTTCCAATAGCAACTTCCCCTTCAACCGCTTTTAATACTTGCGGTATTTTTAACTCCACTCCGGTTTCACCAATTCCAACCAACAATTCATCTCCTACGGATAAACCGCTAACCGCCTCTTTCCAACGCCCCAAGGTCACCGCTCTATTATTGGTAGCCGACATTAATTTAGACAAAACACCCGTACGAAATTTATTATAGGCGGTTAAAGCCAAATCTTCCACCTCGTCATCAGACACACTATCACCCTCCAATTGCTTAATTAAAATTGTCGCCAAGTCTAATATGGTATCTCCGTTACTCATCAATCCTCGCAACCATCCATCCGGCATTAGTTCGCCTCGTTGTTTTTTTTCTTGGTTGGCGGTCTCTTTAAAGTTGCTTATTTTTTCTTGAATGTTTTGCACTTCCTGCTCCGCTCCCTGTACCGCCATTTCCGCCTCCCGTATTTCTGCTTGCAAAGTATCCGCTTGCTCAGCACCGATGCCCAGCAAATCCACCTTTCCCTGCAAATCGTCCGCCTGCTGTCGCAAGCGACTTAATAACTCAGACTTTTTCCGCAAAACCTCCTGCGCTTCTTTAAGGTCATTTTTTAAATCCCTATATTCATTTAAATTTTCCAATATGGCTTTATCCTCTTCAACACCACCTTTTTGATTTAGCTCTAAATTTCCTTGATCTCCCCCTAATATTTCCTCTCTATTGCCCGAATCATTTTTCAATACACCAAAAGCATCAGGGGTGCCCGTTTTATCGCTTTCATTATCAAAAGCACCGGCTTTCGGAAAATTATAAATCTTTCCCTTGCCGGAAGAAGTTGATACAGCATCATTCCCACCATCATCATTTCCCAAAGCGGTTTTTACACTCTTCCCACTGCCACTTGTTGTCTGATAATCATCTGACATTGTTTGTCCATTTAATAAATTATTTTCCGTACCATTATCACCTTCAATACTAATGGTGTCACTAACATCATTAGTATTACCGTATTCTTGACCCTGAGCACTATCCTGACTCTGAGCACCCCCCTGAACGCCAACATTATGCTCTTTTTTGCCACTTTCGCTCTTAAAACCATATTTTAATCCTTTTTCTCCATTATTGTCAATAGCTTTATCGTCCGCACCACCCGTTACTGAAATATACTCTCCACCACCTTCACCAACGACATCATCAACTCCTTCTCCAACAGTTGGTAATTGATGCACTTTTTCGCCCGACAAACTACCGCCGGTAACGACAATTTCCTCACCGGTACGCTCTCCATTAACA
>CAYORE010000050.1:0-6796 GCA_964406325.1 uncultured Bdellovibrionales bacterium
GATGCCGGTCTGAAAGGTGTAGTGAAATATAATGGTCGGGCCACTATAAATCCAGTGATCCGACCATTATTTCCATAACTTTTAAATTGCCAACCGGCGAATGCCAATTATAATTTTACTAAATTTTTTTCAAATCTCCCCTCTCTTTCAATTCCGCAATCACTTTTTTAACATCTTGCGCTCTTGATTTGGGGCAAACCAATAAAGCATCGTCCGTATCAATGATAACCATATCATCAACACCAATGGTAGCGACAACCTTATCTTTTTTGCCATAAATCATCGTTCCGGAAGTATCTAAAATAACAGCATCACCTTTAACGATATTTTTTTGCTCATCAGCTTGTTGAGGTAATAAATCCTCGTAAAGAGTATCCCAAGTACCAATATCTCGCCAGCCAAACTCCCCCTTAATAATCAAAACATCTTTCGGATTCATTTTTTCCGCAATGGCATAATCAATGGAAATTTTTTCCATTTGTCCGTATAGTTCCGCGATTTTATCTTGTCTGGCCTCACCCTTCAATTCCTCTTCAATCGCCTTTAAACTCTGAAACATTTCCGGAGCATACTTTTCATAAGCTTCTAAAAATTTTCTCGGAGTCCACATATAATAGTTGGCGTGCCAAAAATATCCTCCGTCTTGTAAATATTGTTTGGCCGTTTCAAAGTCCGGTTTTTCTTTATGTCCCAAAAATTCATAAAATTCCACTCCATTTTTCTCAATTTTCTTTTCTCCCACTTTAGTATAACCTAAAGCTGTATTCGGTTCGGTGGGATAAATGGAAATGTCTAACATTTTTCCCGTTTCTTTAATGACTTTTTCCGCTTGCTCCAGAACATTTAAAAATTCATCCACTTTGCCAATTTGCTGATCGGAAGCTACAAAGACCATTGGCTCATCCATATCCTGCAACCCAAGATGGACGGCGTTAAAACCCATCGCCGGTGCCGTATCTCTTTTTTCCGGTTCCACAATAATATTCTCCTCCGGAAAATTCGGCAACATTTCTTTGATTTCATCAACCAACTTTTCAGTAGTAGCGATAAATTTTTTTTCCGCCGGATAATCCTTAAATCTGTCCAGGGTTTCCTCCAGCATTGTTTTATCTGATGTTAACCGACAAAATTGTTTCGGCACATCTGACCTACTCATCGGCCACAATCTTGATCCGGACCCTCCGGCTAAAATTACTACTCGCATATAATTAATTTAAAAATTAAAAATTATTTCCTCAAGAACAGTATTAAAAGATAATTTGATTACAGACTAACACTTTTTCCTTAAAAAGTCCAGAAAAAATGACTTGCCCGCTTGCGGTCAAGTCATTAAAAAACAATACAACTAGAAAAAATTAAAGCCTATCGACTCTTAATGTATTTCTGTTCCATTAGTATCTTTTGCGACTAAAGAACAATTTTGTAAATGTGGCGGAATTGGATAAAAACACCTTCGACCAACCAGCCTTTCGTCACCTTTCTTAATTTTTCTAAGATCGGATTTTACATCCGAAATACGAAAGTATCCACTTGACAAAACTACTCCCTTTTCCTTTGTCATGATGCTAAAAGGTGCTTGAACAATTGCCATACTATGCCTCCTCATTTCCCAAATCTTTATCAAGGGAGAAAACCACAGCCCCCGCCTCGTCTACCATGAAAAAATTTTCCTGAGGAAAAACACCCTTTAGCTTTATCAGGCTATCCAAAGCTTCTCCCCATGATAAATGATCATACCCATCTACAACCACTCTTCTCTTAAAACAAATACAAAAAGGTGGAATAAAGTCTATCTCCTTCTTTTCCCGCCTCTCTAAATAATCCATTTCCCCTCCTTTGTGTAGTGTTGATTTTAATTTCAAAATTGATTATTTTCTCCAACTCTCCCCTGGCAACCACCTGATTTAACCGAGATGCCTTTATATAATATCAAAGAACACCCTCCTTACAACTAAATAACTCTTATTATGAGTCTATTTATATTTTTATAATAAACACTTCTCCATAGCTTCCCCCTCTAAATAATTTGTACCACAAAAAACTACTTCTATAAAAATATGCTTTCTACACCCTTTCTATACCAACTCTATGCTTGTAAATTCTTAGCTGATAAATGATTAATCTGGGGTAACTCACAATTCTACGAACCCGCCTAGAACAAACTACTTTCCTTTTCATCCAACGCTTTATTAACCAAAGTATCCGCCTCTTTGTTTTGTTCTCGTCGGATATGAATAAATTTAACCTCATCATAATCTAACATTAAATTCCAAATGGTAATAAAATATTTTTGAATTCTTTCATCTCTTAATTTGTACTCGTGATTTAACTGTTTAACCACCAGCTCCGAATCCAAAAAACATTCCACCGACATTTTTTTCGCTTCTTTTTTGCCGACAAGTTTCTTTGCTTGATCCAAAGCATAAACAAGCGCCTCATACTCCGCTTCGTTATTGGTTCGATTGTCTCCAATAAATTCACTAAATTCACTTTTTTTAATTACCTGCCCGGTATGATTTATAACTGAAATCACTCCACCAATCCCCGCCGGACCGGGATTGCCTCTGGATCCTCCATCGGTATGAATTATAATTTTATTTTTCATAATATCATAATTTATTTTCTTTGGTTTCCTATAAACTATTTTTAGGGATTGCCTTTAACTTCCGTTTTTAAATTTAGTGTTTACAACCGACATTAAAAATCGGGAACAAAAATTCTACCGGAAACCAAACTATTCCCCTCTTAATTTTCTAGCAAGCTCCCCCAACTCTTCCTCTGAATAATAATCAATAAGAATTTGTCCATTATTTTTAATTCCTCTAATTTTAACTTTGGTTTTTAAATAATCCGCCATCTTATTTTCCAAATCAATTAAATCCGGATCAATGTCCTTTTGTCTCCGATAATTCTTGCTTATTTTTTCTTTACTCCTCAATCCTTCCGTCTGTCGTACATTTAAACCTTCTTTTAAAATTGACTGAAATAACTCAAGTTGTTTTTTTTCATCAGACAAAGATAAAATAGTCCGGGCATGCCCTTCCGTAATTTTTCCATCCACTAAGGCCTCTTGAATTTTCCGAGGTAAATTCAACAATCGTAAAATATTTGCCACCGCGCTTCTGCTTTTGCCGACTTTTTTGGCAATTTCTTCCTGAGTCAACTGAAATTCATCCTGCATTCGTTCGTAAGCTTGAGCTTCCTCAATTGGATTTAAATTGTGTCTTTGAATATTTTCAATCAATGCCCATTCGGCTTTATTCTGTTCCGTTGCTTGGCGAGCAACCACCGGCACTCGATGTAAACCGGCCAGTTTGGCCGCTTCCAATCTTCGTTCTCCGGCAATTAATTCATACCCTCCTCCCGAACGATGACTGACAACCAATGGTTGAATAATTCCGTGCTCGGAAATTGAATCGGCCAATTCTTGTAATTTGATTGGATTAAAATTTGTTCGCGGTTGATAAGGGTTGGGAATAATTTCACCTACTTCCACTTCCATTACACTTTTTAGGGCTATATTTCCCAAAGTATTTTTATTATCTTTTTTACTCCCACTGTCTTCCCGACTGTTTTTTTTGCCGATATTTTTCTTTGTATTTTTTGATATCCTATTGGCAAGATTTTTTTTATCAAAAGTATCACTACCGAAATAATTTGCTTCTCCCACAGTATTTGTTCTCAAAATTTGAGATTTTTTGTCATTATTTTTTCTGCCGGTATTTTTCTTCACTGTCTTTGCAGACTTATTTGTTCCGGGGGTAATTTTCTTTTTTTGCGGGATTAATGATGCCAATCCTCGCCCTAATCCTCCTTGTTGTGCCATAGTAAAAAATTATTTATTTAGTATTTTATCTGATATTTCCAATGCTTGTGCCATTATTAACAAATATTTCTCAATGGGAGATTTACAATCGCTCGGTTGCAATGTCGGCACCTTTTCTCTCCCTCCAAATTGAATTCTTTCATCTTCAACATTATCTTCTCCCCAAATCTTTTTTTGCAATTTACGCCTATCTTGATATGCCTTGATAAATTTCTCTGCCAATTCTTGTATTTTATTTTTATTCAACTCTTCTTTTCCATAACAATTATACTGCTCAACTAATTTTACCGCTATTTTTTTCTCTTTTCTTAAAGTTTCGCCAAACTTTTTCAACATCATTTTTTCCTTTTCACCTTCTCTTCCTCTTTGGTTCGGATTGCCATCTTTTTTATTATTATTATTGGTCAAATTAATTCCTATAATAATATCTGTCGGTAAAGAAGATGGATCCAACATATTTTTTAATAATTGATTATACCAAATGCAAACTTTTTATAATATCCAATAATTTATTACTCCCCAGCCAACTATAATTGTAATTACAATAGAAGTAAAAAACATTCCCGATTGCCCCAACTGTCGATAGGCCTTCCAACTGGAATATAACCAAAATGGCTGAGCCAATAAGCTCATTATCAAACCAAACTCCGGACGCTTCATCGCCACCAATAAATATGATAAAATCGTAAATCCCGGCAGGGCTAACTGAGTTAAAATATTAAAATCTTGCTCAACTTCGTTTTTGATTTTTTTCCTATTCAATTTATTGTGTGTTATTTTTTTGAATAATCTCCCCCGCCAATTGCCGGTAAGCTCTGGCACCACTGTTGAAAGCATCAAAATTCAGAATAGATTTACCAAAACTGGGAGCTTCCGCCAAACGCACCGTGCGAGGAATAACCGCTTTAAAAACTTTATCCGGAAAATGTTTGCGTACCTCTTTGACCACTTGTTTAGCCAAACGATTTCGGCGATCATACATAGTCATTACTATACCTCCCAATTCCAAATTTGGTTGTAAATTCTGTTGCACCAAATCAATGGTATTTAACAGTTGCCCAAGTCCCTCTAAGGCAAAATATTCGGTTTGAACCGGAACAATAACTTCATCCGCCGCCACCAAGCCGTTAATGGTTAACAATCCCAGACTGGGAGGAGAATCTATGATAATGAAATCGTACTGATGACTGATTAAGTCCAACACTTCTTTCAAACGAAATTCCCGATTCTCCAACTCCGCCAATTCAATGGTCGCTCCCGCCAAATCTTGAGTAGCCGGAATAATATGTTGTCCGGCAATATCCGTTTCCACAACCAAATCGGCCGGGTGTTCGTTTAACAACAAGGCATTGTACAAACCTCTTTCAATCTCTTGTACATTTAAGCCCAGCCCACTGGAAGCATTAGCTTGCGGATCTAAATCAACCAACAACACTTTTTGTCCGGCGTCAGCCAGATAACTGGCTAAATTAATAGCTGTCGTTGTCTTTCCCACTCCTCCTTTCTGATTGATCAGTGATATGATTTTTCCCATAAAAAATAAAAGTTAATAAATTCTTCTACTCATTTTAACACCTCTTCTTGCAATTTTCAATCAATTTTACTGTTCCAACGGTGTTCTTAATTATAATCCAAAAATAACTTTTCGGCAAATAAATAATTTAAAAAATTAAAAAATACTGATTTTCGTTTATTAAAAAGACGCCCGACGGGCGTCTTTTTAATATGGTTATTCATTTTTTTAAAGACTTTTTGAAGTCTTAATAACCGTTTGAGTTTTTCAACAATTATTTAAGTTCTATGGTTGCTCCGGCCTCTTCCAAAGTTTTCTTCATTTCTTCCGCTTCCTCTTTGGCAACTTTTTCCTTGATAACAACAGGAGCTCCGTCCACCATATCTTTGGCGTCTTTTAATCCGGCTCCGGTAATTGTTTTAACCGCTTTAATTACATTGATTTTAGAATCTCCGGCAGCGACCAATTCCACATCATATTCTGATTTTTCATCAGCTCCACCTTCAGCTCCGGCATCACCGCCGGCAACGGCTCCGGCAACGGCTACCGGGGCGGCAGCGGAAACGCCGAATTTATCTTCTAAAATTTCCACCAATTCGGCCAAATCCAAAACGCTCATTTTTTCAATTTCTTCAACAAGACTTTTGAATTTCTTGGGAACTTCAACCTCTTTTTTTTCTTCCTTGGTTTCTTCGGAAGTTGTTTTCTCTTCAGTCATAACTTTATGATTATTTAATTATTTAAAAATTTATTAACTATTTTTGAAAAAATATTTCGCCTTTTTACTCCCCTTTTTGTTCTTTGATGGCTGTCAACACTCCAACCAATCCTCTTAAGTTGCCTCCTAATACATTAACAAATCCGGAAACCGGTGCTTTCAAACTTCCCACAACCTTAGCCAATAATTCTTCCTTACTTGGCAATTTTGCCAAAGCGGACACCTCCTGTTGATCCATCGCTTTATTTTCCAATATACCGGCTAACATTTTCAATTTTTCGTTTTCTTTGCCGAATTTACTGATGATTTTCGGAGCTGACACTTCATCCTCGCCTCCATACACGAAAGCTAATTGCCCCTCCATTTTTCTAACATCCAAATCAATTTTTTGCTCATCTAAGGCCACTTGCGCAATGCTTTTTTTCAATACTTGCATTTTGATTCCTTGTTCTCTCAGTAGATTTCGCAATTCGCTGATTTCCGCCACAGTCATTCCTTTAAAATCAACAACAACAGTTGTCTTGCTTTCTTTAATTTTTTCTAAAAAATCATTAGCTAATTTTTCCTTTTGTTCTCTGGTTAACATAGTTTTATTCTTAATAAAAAAATCTGCTCGCGCAGACCAATACAAAACACTTTTGTGCTTGTCATTCCTCGTTAGGACTTACTGTTGCCTAAGGTCTACGGAAATAAAATTATTTGTGCTTATAATAATAACAGTTTTTAAAATATTGTCAAG
>CAYORE010000051.1:0-2506 GCA_964406325.1 uncultured Bdellovibrionales bacterium
GGTCGAGAGGAGACAAGACGACTTTGACTTACAAAGAACGACAAGGGGTCAATAAAGGTAGCAGTGAGAACGAAGATTTAGGGATGAAGGAGATTGAAATAGAAGTTTCAGACTTTGAACAGACTAAAGAATTATTACTGAACATGGGATTTATAGTAAAATTAGAACAAGAGAAGAGACGAATCAGGTGGCAAAAAGATGCTGTAACTTTTGATATTGACTATTGGCCGATGCTAAAACCATATTTAGAAATTGAATCTGATGATATGCAAAAAATAGACTTGGCGATTGAAGGATTGGGATTAGATATTAACAAAAAACGAATAATCAACAATTGGGAAATTTATAAAGAAAACGGAATAAATTTGGGAGAATATCAGATTATGACATTTGATAAGCAGATTAAGAAATAAATCTATAAAATAAGAGTATGTTAAAAAGTGGCAATAAATTTGAAAAAGAGGGAAGCTTTGAAAAAATTGATGAATTTTTGGAGTATGCTCATAAAATATTAAAAAATAGTAAACAATGTGATTATTCTTTATTGAGGATAAAAGGTGAAAGAGTATATCAGTGTGGAGATGTTGCCGATTATATGTTTGATTTATTAAAAAAAGAAGGGGAAGATGTTAAGTATTTGATTATTGGTGGAGACCAAATTATTATTGATAGATATGGAACTAAATCAACAAGAGATATAAAACAAATTGCTTATCCTGATAGGATTGGTGCATGGGGAAAACATGTTGTTTGCATTGTGAATAATATGGTTTATGATCCGGCCTTATCTGATAAACCGATAGAAAAAGAAAAATATTTTCAAAAAATGTTTGATAGGCAAGTACAAAGATATAAAATTTTAGATCATCAGCCAACCGGTCCGATAGAATATGATGAGAACAAGTAAGAGATATTTATATTATCGTCTGTAAAACATACTTAATTCTTTCGGGCGGGATAAAAAAATTATAAGCATTGTTTTGTGACAACAGATTAACTTATGTCGGAATTTGATTATCAAAAATATGATAAAAAAACTTTATTTGGTTTTTTCTTTTGGAGTCACCTTCTATTGGAATTTATTTTCGTAAGTTTACCGTTTTTAATCCCCTGGTGGTTATTAGCTGTTTTAGTGGGACTTTTGTTTTTGCAATTTAAAATTTTTGGTAATTGTTTGATTAACAAGGTACACTTTCGGGAGGATGATGACGCGGTATTTTTATATCCTTATTTGAAGATGCTGGGAGTAAATATCTCTTATCCGAGAGCAAAATTGTTTTTAAGATATATTTTACCAATCCTTCTTATCGGAGTGGCAATTATTTGGCAAGTAATTTTACAGAAGGGTGTTGTGTGGAGTGTGGTTTGATAAATACTGATTATAAAAAATATTATGAAAGCAAATTATTTGCAAAAAAATATTAATTTACTGTACTTCATTTCTTTTTTTCATAATTTATTGTTTTGGCTGGGAACATGGATATTGTTTTATCTATTATTTACCGATTATGCCGGCATTGGTATTATTGAGACGGTAATGATTGTTACCATTTTGATTTTTGAAGTTCCTTCCGGAGCTCTGGCGGACTTATTGGGGAAAAAGAAGGTTTTATTTCTGGCTTTTTTGATTGTTGCCATTGCTCAGTTTATGATGGCCGGAGCAATTAATTTTTTAATGTTAATTCTTTCGGTATTTTTAAGCTCTGTTGGAGCAACAATGGTTTCAGGTACCTTTGAAGCGATTACTTATGACACTTTAAAGGATTTTAAAAAAACAAAACAGTATAATAAAGTTTTTTCTAAGCAAACAAGTATTTCTTATTTGGCTATGGTAATTGCCACACCTGTTGGTGGCTGGCTTTATGCTCATTTTGATCCGCAACTTCCTTTTGTTGCCGTTGGGGTGATGAATTTAGTGGCAATGTTTTTGGTGTATTTTCTTACAGAGCCTAGCGTGGACACGGAAAAGTTTTCTTGGCAAAAGTATTACCTGCAAAACAAACAAGGCCTTCAGATAATTTTTTCAGAAAAAAAATTACAAACAATGCTTCCTTTTTTGTTTGTGTCCGGAGCGATTATGTTGATAGTGTACGAAATGGTAGGGGATTTACTGATTGTTAGTGTTGCTAAAACAGTTGAAAAAATAAGCATGGCAACTTTTTTTATTATTTTTAGTAGCATGTTTAGTGTGCAAATAGCACCTTTTTTGGAAAAAATGTTTGGATTATCAAAATCTTTTATAGGGTTGGCCTTTTTATATGTTTTAATTTTGTTCATTGCCTCGGTTGTTGACTTTCCGGAAATTATTGTAATCGGCATTTTACTGTCGGGAATTTGGTCTGTTAGTAAGGTGATCCAATCAAAAATTATCAATAGCAACACGCCGTCAAAATATCGAGCTACTACTTTATCTACCGTGAATATGCTCATTGCTATTCCTTATGTTTGTAGTGCAGTTTTTCTGGGTTATCTGGCGGACAAGTACACGGTACAAAAAGTTGTGATA
>CAYORE010000052.1:0-6078 GCA_964406325.1 uncultured Bdellovibrionales bacterium
GGTGATAATGCTTTGGCGATGTTGCTGTTGGTTACCATTCCGGTTACTTTCGGTTTGTGGCTATTGCAAAGAGAAGGGTTATCAACTTTGTCTTTGACATTGAGATTTCCGATCTTGGAGGAGGGCGGCTTGAATAAAATTGTAGATTCCATTTTTAATGACAATAGCGGTGGTAACGATAAGGTTGTTGATTTAAAGAAAGTGGAAAGACAACGGATTGGAAGACAGTGGGTATTTATGTTGTTTTTAATCCTACAAATTGGAGTTTTGGTTTTAACTTTTTCTTACAATTCTTTGATTGTTTTGGGGGTGGGTATTTTGGTGATAGGTATTTTGTTAAGAAATGATGGGATTATTGGAACGGTGCTGGTTTTACTTTTGGTTTTTGTAATTATTTTACCGGGGTTGGAACCGTCTTTGGTGACGGAATCCAAAAAACATTTATTGGATATTTGGTATGCTCTAAAAGATAATTTTTCTTGGCAGTTGTTGTGGCGGGGAGCGGGAGGATTATCTAAGGATGAAGGGTATAATTCTTATTTGATTATTTTTAATAAAGTGGGACTACTGGGATTACTGATATTTTTGGGAGGGCTAAGACAATATTTTGCGGAGATTAGAAGGGCTTATTTGAAATCTGACGGTTTTGAGAGGGTTTGGTTAATTGTTATTTTGGCGATTTTTGTAGAGTTTGTTATTTTGGGCTTGTTTAATAATTTATTTTTTGTCGGTCCGGGTGCGTTATTGTTTTGGTTACTGTATGGAGTGTTGCAAAATTTGAAGTATAATCAGGTGGAATTTAGATTGACCGAAACGAGAATTAAAGATTTAAATATTGAATAGTTTGGAGGGATTTAAAAAACGTTTTTATTAATAGAGAAAAATATGATTAAAAAATATTCTTTTAAATTTTGGTTGATTTTTTGGACAATATCTGCTGTTTTGTTGGCAGGTTGGTATGTTTTTTTGGAATATCGGAAGTATAATTATTTAGGTTTGGTGGCAATGGTAAAGCCGGTGGTTAAAGTTTGGCCGATGGATTCCGGACAACGGAATGAATTGATGGGTGTTTTGGAAATTATGGAGAGGTTGGCAAACAAGAATAATACTTTTTTGATTTTATTTCAAAATAATAATGAATTGCGACCGGGAGGAGGGTATATCGGTTCTTTCGGGATTATGAAAATAGCCGGTGGTAAGGTGGTGTTTATTGATACTCATGACACCAATGTTTTTGATTCCGGCAGTTCCACTCAAATAGATCCGCCAAAACCAATGAAAGATATGTTGGGAATTAAGGATTGGGAGTTGCGAGATAGTAATTGGTCTCCGGATTTTTTGATTAATGCACAACGAGCCAAATATTTTTATCACTTGGAAGGTGGACAGGAAAAGATAGATGGGGTGGTGGCTATTTCCACAAGGTTGTTACCTTCTTTTTTGGAAATTATCGGTCCAATTCAAATAGAGGGTTATCCCGGAGTGTATAATAGTAGGAATGTTATTGAACAATTGGAGTATCAGGTGGAAAAGGGATATTATGATCAGGGAATTGAAAAGGGGAAGAGAAAGTATATTATGAAAAAAATGGCTAAGGCGATTGTAGACAAAGCGCAGTCTTTGGATTGGTCGCAGAAAAAAGATTTGTTAGCTAAGATAGAAAATCATTTGAATGAAAAAGATGTGTTGTTATATTTTGAGGATAAAAATCTGCAAAAAACCGTAAGGGAACTTGGTTGGAGCGGGGAAGTTAGGCGAAAAGTTTCCGGAGATTATTTAATGATGGTTGATGCCAATTTGGGTTCTCGTAAGTCTGATGCAGTGATGAAGAGAAGTTTCAGTTATACGGTTGATTTCAGGAGAAAAAAACCGACAGCCAAGTTGGAAATTAATTATTCGCATCAAGGGCAAGTGCGTGATTTGTTAACGGATGATTATCGGACTTATTTACGAGTTTTAACACCTCCGAAAAGTTGGCTTTACGATACGGAGGGGTTGGAAGGTTTGGAATTTATTGATTTTGCCAATGTGGTTAATAAAAAAAGTTTCGGTGTTTTGCATAAGGTTAATTTGGGCAAGACTAAAAAAGTAATCTTTAGATATTATTTACCGGAAGAAATAACGGTGGAGAATTATGAATTATTAATTCAGAAACAACCGGGAATTGATAAATTGGAGGGTAAAGTAAAAATCATCAATAAGATGGGAGATGTAAAAACTTATACCATTGATGTTGATAGAGACGTTAAGGTTATTTATCGTTCCGGTAAAAAGAAAAATAAAACCATTGAAACTAAGCATTCTTTTTTGAAGGTGGCTATGGCTGACGAAGAAAAGTCGGTGAGTGGAGGGAGGTAGTTTGGCTAGCGGGGTCAACCAGTATCCATTAGTCGAGACCAGCACTTAAGACCAGTACTTACCGGTCTAGAACTGGAAATAATTTAAGGAATGGCGATCGGATTATTAGGGATGCCAAAAGTAGTGTTTTCGGCAAAATGGAAAGTTATCCACAGGGGTGTGATTTGACAAGTTTTTTTTAAGGAGTAAAATAGATAGTGCAATAATTATCTAGTGGGGGAAATTCTTGAGTAACCACTAGATATTGTGTTTTAAGGGGGTGATTTGGAGAATTTGATAATAAATAAAAATTGCTCTATGCGGTGTCCTTACTGTGATCATGAAAATACCAGAGTGGTTGATTCGCGAGAAATTGATGAGGGGAGAATGATTCGGCGTAGACGGGAGTGTGAAAAATGTCGGGCCAGATTTTCCACTAAGGAAAAAGTGGAGATATTAAAATTGGTTGTAGTTAAACGAAACGGACAGCGAGAAGAATATGATAAAAATAAAATAATAAACAGTTTAAAAATCGCCACCAATAAAAGATTGAAAGATGATGAGTTGGCCGATTTGATTGCCGGAGTGGAAACGGAAATTTTTGCTCGAGGTAAACAACAAATTGAAGCTCGGGAAATCGGTAAAATCATATTGGAAAGGTTAAAGGAATTGGATGAAGTTTCTTATTTAAGGTATGCTTCCGTTTTTAAATCTTTTGGCAGTGGCCAAAGATTTGCCAAGGAGTTGGATAAGATTGGATAGAGAGAGTTTGAAAGTAGTCCCGGTATAACAGAGCTTGGAAGTGGTTCCGAAAGTGAAAAAGATAAAAATAAATTTAATAATAATTTTAAATAAAGAGGGGGTCTAAAAAAATGAAAAAAAATACAAAAAAGAAAGTGGTTAGTAAACATAAGAAAATTTTAAAGCGAGATAACAGCCTGGTTCCTTTTCGGCAGGGAAAAATTACGGAGGCTGTTTACAAAGCTTTTAAAGAAACGGGAGAAGGTGGTATTAGGGAGGCGCGAATTGTTTCGCAGAATGTAATAAAGTTGTTAAACCAAAATTTCAAAGAACATCCTCCGACGGTGGAAGATGTACAGGATCGGGTGGAAAAAGCTTTGATGGATTTAAAATTCAACAAAACCGCCAAGGCCTATATTTTGTATCGAGACAATCGGCGAAAAATCAGAGATACGGAAGCTTCTTTGGAAGATGCCGTTGATTTGATTAACAAGTATATTGGAGAAGAGGATTGGCAGGTGAAGGAAAATTCCAATATGGCTTATTCTTTGCAGGGATTGAATAATTATATTTCTTCCATTGTCAGTGGTAAGTATTGGATGGATAGGGTTTACAATAAGAAGATTAAAAGAGCGCATGATGAGGGTGATTTACATATTCATGATTTGGATAAAATTTCCGCCTACTGTTGCGGTTGGGATTTGCAAGATTTGTTGACCAGAGGATTTACCGGAGTTCCCGGTAAAATTACCTGTGCTCCACCGAAGCATTTCAAAACAGCTTTGGGGCAAATCGTAAACTTTTTTTACACCACTCAAGGAGAAGCGGCCGGTGCTCAAGCTTTTTCTAACTTTGATACTTTATTGGCGCCTTTTATCGCTTACGATAAGTTGAGTTACAAAGAGGTGAAACAAGCGATGCAAGAATTTGTTTATAATTTAAATGTTCCCACTCGGGTCGGTTTCCAAACACCTTTTACCAATCTAACGATGGATTTGCAAGTGCCAAAGAATTATCGGGAACAAAATGTAATTATCGGTGGAGAAATTAAGGATAAAAAATTCAAAGATTTTCAAAAGGAGATGAATTTGTTGAATAAGGCATTTTTGGAGGTGATGAGCGAAGGAGATGCCAGTGGACGGGTTTTTACTTTCCCCATTCCCACTTATAATATTGATAAAACTTTTAATTGGGATGACAAGGAATTGGATTTGCTTTGGGAGATGACCGCCAAGTACGGCATACCGTATTTTGCCAATTTTGTAAATTCCGATATGGATCCCGATGATGCCCGTTCTATGTGTTGCCGTTTGCGATTGGATAATCGGGAATTACATAAGCGAATGGGTGGGTTGTTCGGAGCAGCTCCCTTGACCGGCTCTATCGGAGTGGTAACCATTAATTTGCCTCGTATAGGACATTTGGCGGAAGATAAGAAGGATTTTTTCCGAAGACTGGACAAGCAAATGGATATTGCCAAGGATAGTCTGGAGATAAAAAGAAAAGTGGTGGAAGATTTAACCAAAAGAGGCCTTTATCCTTATTCTCGTTTTTATATGGATAGTATTTTTCAGAAGAGAGGGGGATATTGGGCTAATCATTTTTCCACTATTGGTTTGATTGGTATGAGTGAAGCTTTGGAAAATTTTATGGGAGAAACAACGGCTACCAAAAAAGGAGCAAAATTCGCTGAAGAGATTTTGGAACATATGCGGGAACGAATGGTTAAGTATCAGGAGGAAACGGATAATTTATATAATTTGGAAGCAACGCCCGGCGAAGGGACATCTTACAGATTGGCCTTAAAGGATAAAAAAAGATTTCCGCAAATTATTTTTGCCAATAATAAGGCGGTGCGAACGGAAGATGCTCCTCCTTATTACACGAATTCTTCCCAATTACCGGTTGGTTTTACGGAGGATATTTTTGAAGCTTTAGATTTGCAAGATAATTTGCAAACCAAATATACCGGTGGGACTGTTTTGCATGGTTTTTTGGGAGAGAGAATTAATGATCCGCAGGTAGCCAAGGAGTTAGTTAAAAGAATTACGGAGAATTATGCTTTACCTTATTTCACCTTAACGCCAACTTTTAGTATCTGTCCGGTTCACGGGTATATTGCCGGAGAACATAAGACTTGCCCGAAATGTGTGGCGGACGCCAAGAGGGTTAAAGTTAAAAAGGCGGTTTTACAAACAAAGGCTTAGAAAAATAATAATAAATTTACAAAAAAATAAAAAATAATAATTAAAAACAAAACAATGAGCAAAAAAGAAAAAGAATGTTTGGAAGTATTAGAGCCGGTTCACTGTCACGATTGTGGCAAGGAATTAAAAACAGGGGATGAAATGGTAGCGTATGACTTGGGGGAAAAGGGCACTTTTTATAAATGTGAAGAGTGTTTTGCACAGAAGGAGGAATTGGACAATTATCAAAATTGTGAAGTTTATTCTCGGGTGGTCGGTTATATTAGACCGGTTGATCAATGGAATGTGGGAAAGGCGGAAGAGTATAAAGATCGTTTGGAGTTTGATCCGGAAAAAAGTGGTGAAAATGGAAAAAGTTGTTGAGGGTAATAATATTTTGGGACCAGATATATTTCCATAAAAAAGCAACCTGTTAAAGGTTGCTTTTTATTAAGCAGGAAGAGGGTTGGGAGAGTGGGAAGGGGCGGGATTTTAGGGTAAGGCGCAAGGAGGGAGGTATGGACAGGATGATTAAGTTGGAAGGATTTAAAATTGAAAAATTCTGTTAAAAATTAAAAAGTAGAGTATAATAAAAAGTGGTTTAAAAGTGTGGGATTATTAAGTTGATAAGTTGATAAGTTAATAATGCCAACACCTCTTAAGGTGATTAATTAAAATTTAAATAAAAATATGTTATCAAAAGAAAAAATTTTGCAAAAGATTTTACGCCGGTTGGCGGAAGGAATTTTGAAAAAACAGCAACCGAGAATTGTGGCTATCACCGGCAGTGTCGGCAAGACAACCACTAAGGAAA
>CAYORE010000053.1:0-7739 GCA_964406325.1 uncultured Bdellovibrionales bacterium
GGGTTGGCATTTTTTAAATCATTAATTTTTAAGTTGACTGTCGTGTTGTTAAATGATTTCATTTCCCCAAACTTAAAACCGGTGAAAATCGCCAGAAGAACAATAACACCGAACAATAAGTTATATTGATGTTTTTTCCAGAACTCTTTTAATAATCTTGACATATAGTCCGCAATAGGATATAATGAAATTTAGTTAAACCAGGTGTTAACCCTACCCATTTTTGACACCTTGAATACTATAACATATCATTTTAGAAAAGTAAACCTTAATATTTAAAAGTATGGCACATAGAAAAGCCGGTGGTTCTACAGATAATGGTCGTGATTCCAAGCCCAAGTTTTTGGGAGTAAAGAGGTTTGGAGGACAAGTTGTCGGAAAAGGAGAGATTATTGTTCGGCAACGAGGAACAAAATTTAGACCGGGCAAGAACACCAAACGAACAAATGATGACACTATTATTTCTTTAACTGACGGTACGGTAAAATTCATCACTAAGAAAGTTACTCTCTTTACCGGCAGTCTCAAAAAAAGAACTTTTGTGGAAGTGGAAAGTAAGTAATTTTTCCCGTTTATTTCAAAAATAAAACATCGCCTGGAGCGATGTTTTATTTTTGAAATAGTTTCTTGTTGTTGTTATTTATTTTTATTTTTTTCTCTTTTGATGGATAAAATAAACTCTTTAAATAAAGGATTTGGTTTTAAGGGGGAAGAAGTGAATTCGGGATGGAATTGACTACCCAGCATAAAAGGATGATCAACTTTGGGTAATTCGGCAATTTCCATCAATTGTCCGTTTGGAGAAGTTCCGGAAAAAACCAATCCTGCTTTTTCCAACTTCTTAATATAGGCATTATTTACTTCGTAACGATGACGATGTCTTTCAGAAATATTTCGTTTACCATAGGCGCGGGAAGCGATTGTTCCACTTTTTATCTTACAAGGATAGGCACCCAGACGCATCGTGGCACCATAAATACCTTTTTTTAAATTCGCTTTTTGTTTCTCCATTAAATCAATAACTTTATATTTTGCTCGAGGTTTGATTTCCGTTGTGTGGGCATTGGTTAAACCGAGTACATTTCTGGCGAATTCAATAACCATTAATTGCATTCCGTAACATAAACCCAAATACGGAACTTTGTTTTCCCGAGCAAATTTAATGGTGGAAATTATTCCTTCAATCCCCCTGCTACCAAATCCACCAGGGACAATAATGCCGTCGTAGTCTTTCAGGATGGTTATTTTCTTTTTGTTTTTTTCGAACATCTCCGCGTCAATCCAATCAATTACCGGCACAACATTATTGTTGTAGGCGGCGTGCTTAATGGCTTCAATAACGGAAATATAAGAATCTGACAAAACACAAGCTCCCGTGTTAAAATATTTACCAACCACTCCGATTTTAATTTCTTTTTTGGCCTGATGAACTTTTTTAACAAATTCTCCCCAACCGTTAAAATCTGTTTTATTATTCTCTTTGAGTCCCAATTTTTTTAAAATTACCTTACCGAAGCCGTCTTTTTCAAAATTTAAAGGAACATCATAAATAGATTCCACATCCGGAGCGGAAATAACCGCCTCCGGTTCCACGTTGCAGAACAAGGCTATTTTTTCTTTTCTTTTGTCATCAATCTTTTGTTCACTACGAGCGATTATAATGTCCGGTTGAACTCCGGCGGAATTTAATAATCGTACCGCTTGTTGAGTGGGCTTAGTTTTCATCTCACCTATCTTTTTGGGATAAGGAATAAAAGACAACATTACAAATAAAGTATCGTCTGGGCATTTGAGATTCATTTGTCGAGCCGCTTCGGTAAACAATTGATTTTCATAGTCGCCGGTAGTTCCCCCCAATTCTATGATAACCACATCCGAACCGGTTTTTTGTCCGGCTTTTTTAATTCGCCCGATTATTTCATTGGTGATATGAGGAATTATTTGAACACATTTTCCTTTATATTCCAAATTTCGCTCCCGATTGATAACCGCTTGATAAACTCTTCCGGTAGTCATATAATTATCCGGCGGTAAAGTGATATTTAAAAATCTTTCGTAATTTCCCATATCTTGATCCGTTTCTAAACCGCTCTCCAAAACAAAAACCTCTCCGTGTTCGGTTGGATTCATTGTTCCGGCGTCAACATTGACATAAGGATCAATTTTTAAAACAGTTACTTTGTATCCTTTGGATTGAATGATTTTACCGATGGAAGAAGTGGCTATACCCTTACCAATCCCGGACATTACTCCCCCTAACACGAAAATATACTTTGTTTTTTGTTTTGCCATATTTTTATCAATTTAAAATATAAAAATTAAAAAACCAAACGAGGGTATTACTACCCTCCCCCAGCGATTTTCTTTTTTTAAGAAACCGTTTTTGGCTTTGATTTCAGTTAATCTTCATTTTCCGATTTTTTTATGGAAAGCTTTTCAATTCTTGTAAATCGTTTTTCAAATATCCAAAACTGTTATTTTGCTTCCACTACCTTTATTTCAAAATCCGCTTCAACTCCCGACGGCCATTGTACTCTTAAGTTGAAATCTCCCAATGTCTTTAGGGGTTTTTCCATTACAATCTTTCCGGAATCTATTGATATTCCTTCATTTTTTAGGGCCTCTTTAATTTCTTTTTCCGTTAAAGCCCCAAATAACTTTTCTTTGTTGGCTTTGGCTTCTATGGTTAAGGTCATTCCTTTTAATTTTTGAGCTAACTCCTTGTTTTTTTGTAATTGACTTTCTTTTTCCTCCTGTCGTTTTTTCGCCTCCGCTTCCGCGTTTCTTACCGCTTCTGCCGTTGCCGGCACGGCCTTCTTTTGCGGAATTAAAAAATTCATACCGTAACCGTCTTTAACTTCTTTAATTTCTCCTTTTTGTCCTACGCCTTTAACATCTTCCAATAAAACAACTTTCATATATTGATAAAATAAACTTATTAAATATCCCTCCCTGATTTATAATAACAAAATAAGATTTAAAAGTCAAAAGTTAATTTTAAATTGCTTTTGCCACCGCCTTGGGGACTTGTTTATTAGTTACGGTTGGCAATAATTTATTAACGGTCGGCTTTTTGATTAAATCGGCAATAGCTTTGGCGATTTTAATTTCCATAGTCATAGTCACTTCTTTCTTCTTTTTCTCCAACAATCCCTTGAAAACTCCGGGGAAAACCAAAGCGTTATTGATTTGATTTGGAAAATCACTGCGACCGGTACCGATTATGAAGGCACCACCCTGCTTGGCTTCTTCCGGAGAAATCTCCGGTATTGGATTGGCCAAAGCGAAAACAATCGGTTTATTACCCATGGTTTTAATGTCCGTGCTTTGCAATAAGTTACCCACCGATAATCCTATAAAAACATCCGCTCCTCGCAAGGCTTCTCGGAGAGTGGTGCTGGGATTATTTAAGCTATTCATTCGGGCGATTTCTTCTTTTTCCTTGGTTGGGTTAACACAGGTAGTACAAATTCCTCCGCGAGAGTCAAATAAAGCCAATCCCCGACAGCCATAGGCGTGTAAAAGACGAATCGTTGCCACTCCGGCCGCTCCGGCTCCGGAAACGACTATTTTGGCTTTTTTTAAATTTTTTCCGGCAACCTTGGTGGCGTTTATCAAGCCGGCCAAAATGGCAATGGCCGCTCCATGTTGATCGTCATGAAAAACCGGAATATCTAATTCTTGACGCAAGGCCTCTTCTATTTTAAAGCAACGGGGAGCGGAAATGTCTTCCAGGTTAATACCACCAAAACTTGGGGCAATGATTTTAATAGTCTTGATTATTTCTTCTTTGTCTTGAGTGTTTAAAACAATCGGTATGGCATTTACTCCTCCCAACTCTTTGAACAAAACGGATTTTGCTTCCATTACCGGCAAAGCACCTTCCGCTCCTTGATTTCCCAATCCCAAGACGGCACTACCATCACTGATAACCGCTACCAGATTATTACGCCAAGTGTATTTATTTATAGACTTTTTATTTTTTGTTACCGCCTTGACCACTTCGGCCACTCCGGGAGTGTAAACTTGAGAAATGTTGTCTTTATTGACTTTTATTTTGCTGATAACTCTCAATTTTCCCCCCGTGCTTATTTTTAATGAATTCATACTTTTATTGTTTTTTCTTATTCTTCTCAAAAATCGCAATGGCAGCGATTGCCCCTTCGGCTCCGGCGGTGATAATCTGACGAAAACCATTGGAGTTAGTGGAAATATCCCCAACGGCATAAAAATTTTCCACATTGGTCATCTGATCGGCTTTCACCTTAACATATCCTCGTTCGTTTAACTCCACGCCTAAATCTTTAATTAAGGTCGTGTTGGGTCCGGAACCAATTTCAATAAAAACTCCGTCTGTTTTATATTCATTACTACCTTCAACTTCAACATCCAAAACAACTTTTTCAACATTATTTTCCCCCTTAATTTCCTTAACATTAGCGTTGGGAATTAAGTGAATCTTTTTATTGGTTTTCATTTCTTCAATATAAGAAGGTTCGCAGGTTGGCAAATCTCCACGATGGATTAAAGTTACCTTATTGGCATGTTCCGCCAAGATGAATACTGCCACCGCCGCCGAATTTCCGCCGCCAACAACTACCGCTTCTTTGTTTTTGAAGAAAGGTCCATCACAGGTGGCGCAGTAGGAAACACCCTTCCCTTTCAGTTCTTTTTCTCCGGGTACTCCCAATTTATTACTAATGGTTCCTACGGCATAAATGACATTTTCAGCAAAATACTCCCCTCCGTTAAAGTCGGAAATTTTAAAGCCACCTTCAATTTTTTCGATTTTTTCAATTTCTTTATTTTCTAAATTTACTCCCAATGATTTGGCGTGTTCGCCCATTTTTTGAGACAGTTCAAAACCGGAAATTGAAATAAATCCGGGATAATTTTCTATTTTGTGTGTTTCGTTCATAAATCCTCCAACCTCCGGAGCAAACAAAGTGTGTTCCACTTTGTAACGCGATAAATAAATTGAAGCTGTTAAACCGGCCGGCCCTCCTCCAACGATAACAACTTTTTCCATTTTTTCTTCTGACATTTTTTGTTTTATAAATTAATTTTTATTTCTAAACTTGCTTTATAAATATAACATAGAAAGGACTATTTGAGAAGTGGATAAAAGGAAAGCATTTGTTGAAAGCAGTCTTTTTTAATAGTCAGTTCAAGAAACGGTTTTGCCAAGTTTTTTTAAAATTTGCTTGACATTAACGATAGTCGCACTATTTTTAAATGAAAAGAAATAATCAAGTTGGAATTTAAAGGGGTGTCAAAAAACCGCCGGCAAAGCCGGCGGTTACATTCAAAAAATATTTTTGAAATTTAAACTTCCTTAAGCATTTTTCAACTCTTCAATCAAGGCTTCTTTGGATTGCACTCCAACAAGTTGTTTAACCGGTTGACCGCCTTTAAAAATAATTAGAGTTGGAATAGACATTACGCCATACTGCCCGGCAGTTGTTGGATTTTCATCAACATTTAGTTTACCAACCTTGGCAAAGTCCGCCGCTTCTTTGGCAACTTCCTCCAGGATTGGGCCCATCATCTGACAGGGTCCACACCAAGGTGCCCAAAAATCTACCAAAACAGGCTTATCGTTTTCTTTAATGACTTCTTCGTCAAAGTTTGCGTCTGTTATTTCTAACGCCATATTTTTTCTTATTACTTGTTATTTTGTTATTATAACATATTCAACCATCTTAGCAATACAAGGATTATTTTCCCAAGCGTCTCTCTCTTTGAGAAAAGTCTTCTATCGCCATCTTAAGTTTGTTGGCGGTAAATTCCGGAAATTGTAAATTGGTAAAATACAACTGGGAGTTTTGTGTTTGCCACATTAAAAATCCGGCACTGTTATGTGGATCATCTTCCACTCCCGTTCTGATTACCAAGTCTATCGGGGACACGACATTGCTCATTAAGTTTTCGGTGATAATCTCATTGTTTATATCTTCCGCTTTATACTTTTTGTTAATAATTTTTTTTACCGCTGTTAAAATATCATCATCTCCATTGTAGGCTAAAAGAAAATTTAAGTTAAACTTGTTATGATTTTTTGTTCGCTCTATTCCTCGCTTAAGCAGATTAACTAACCTATCTGGAAATTGCTCTTGCCACTTACCCAGAATATTTATTTTAATTTTGTTTTCAAACACCCTCTTGTCCGCCATTAATTTTTTAAAATATTTTTCATAGATATTTAATAAAGCCTTTTTTTCTCGCCAAGGTCTTTTGGTTAAATTATCTACAGAGGAACCCCAAAAAGTTATACTTTTTACTCCCAAATCAAAAGCTTCGTCTACCAATTCTTCAAATCGTTTAGCTCCCTCATAGTGACCATCCCAGGGTTTTAAATTATGTTTTTTAGCCCAACGACGATTGCCGTCCGGTATTATGGCGATATGTTTGGGAATCTTTTTTTTCATAAACGGTTTTGTTTTTAAATATTTATTTTAAATTAAAACTTTAAACATTTCGAACGACAATGTATTTCGCTATTCCTTGAAAAAATTTTTCCGCTTCTTTATTTTGAAAATTAATTTTTTGCAAATGCTGTAGAGCTTCTGTTACCATTTCCCCTCCTCGTTTCTGGGAATAATCCAATGAGCCGCTGTTTTTAATGATTTCCCTAAAAAGATTTAATTCTCTTGAATTAATTTTTTTCTTGCCCAAAAGTTTTTCAATAACGGCTATTTCTTTTTTGGTGCCGTTTTTCATCACATAATTTGTCAACAAAGTTCTTTTACCTTCCACAATATCCGATCCAACCGGTTTGCCTAATTTTTTTTCACTTCCGAAAATGCCTAAAATATCATCTCTGATTTGAAAAGCTTTTCCCAAAGCCAGAGAATATTTTGTAAAATGTTTCAACATTTCTTTGTCTTGATTTTCCGCTAAAATACATCCCAATTGAATCGGTCCATTAAAGGTGTAGTGTGCCGTTTTGGCTTCCTGTATTTTCATAATTTCTCTCTCGGTGGCACTACCTTTGAAACTAACTTGAATATCTCTAATTTGACCGGGAATAACCTCATAAACAATATCTTGCAGTTTGTTTAGAGCTTTCAGAATAATTTCCGGTTTAAAATCGGCTTGAAATAATACTTTGTTAGCCATTGTAAAACAAAGGTCACCGACAACGATAGCTATCGCTTCACCAAAATGTTTGTGATCTTTGTTTTTAAAATATCTTTGAGAAATTTTTTCATACTTTTTGTTAATCGTGTCTACCCCGTGTCGTCTATCATCTTGATCCATAATGTCATCATGAATTAACAAAAAGGAGTGTATTAACTCAATGGACAGGGAGGCCTTTTTTACCGCCATTTTTCGCCGTCCCCCTCCGGCCAAATAAGAATAATACAATAAAGCCGGGCGTAATCTTTTTCCTCCGGCAGTAGTGAATTTTTTAATGGACTTAACGGCACTAACCGTTAGTTTATCTGTTTTTTTCGCTTTCTCCAATTCCGTTGTGAAGTACTCTTCCAGTAAAACATTAAATTCTTTTTGATATGTTTTTAACAATATTAACGCTTTCTCTCCCGGAGTCATATTTTTAAAATTATAAGTTATTGATTTGTTTTAGTGTGCCAAATCACGGCGATTGGCCGGTTACCCGTTAAACCGATGATTATTTATTGTCCGTTCCGTAGCGCCAGGGGGAATCGAACCCCCGTTACCAGGATGAGAACCTGGCGTCCTAACCACTAGACGATGGCGCCATAATTATTCTATTT
>CAYORE010000054.1:0-1817 GCA_964406325.1 uncultured Bdellovibrionales bacterium
ATCCGGATTGGAAAAAAGTTCTTTAAACATTTTAAAATCTTTAATTGGTGAGCTTCCGTAAAGCCCGGGCATTAGATGGTAATTTATTTTAAAACCGGCTTCTTTTAAGAGCTTGGTGGCAATAACGGTGGCTTGGGTAAGGTGTCCTCGATGATTTTTTTGCAGAATATCATTATAGATGGATTGTACGCCCAACTCCACTCTGGTACAACCAAGTTGTCTAAAATTGGTGATTTCTTTTTGGTTAATCCAGTCCGGTCTGGTTTCCAAGGTTAAGCCGATAATTTTTGTTTTCGCGTTTTCATTTCTTTTTTGTTCACGAAGGAGTTGTTGTTGTATAGTGGAAATTTTTTGAGAAAGAGAGTGTTGCTTTTTAATTTTCTGCTCTTTAAAAAACTGTTTTTCCCGCTCCTTATTCAACTTTTGACTTTCTACTTTTGACTTTCTACTCGGCTCGAATTCATTACAAGCCCGAAAACATTCTTTAACAAACCAGTATTGATATTTTTTGGGGAAGTAAGAAAAGGTTCCGCCCATAACAATTAATTCTATTTTATTGGTAGAATGACCATTGATCATCAGGGCGTGTAAACGACTTTGAATTTGTTCGTAAGGATTAAATTTGTTCATAATCGCGCGCATCACCGCCGGCTCATTGGATAGATAACTTTTGGGCATGTTTTCTTCAGTGGGACAAAAAGCACATTTGCCCGGACAGGCATAGGGTTTGGTTAAAACGGCAACCACCGCTACACCCGATTGAGTGCGAACACTGCGACTGAGCATAGCTTTCTCCAAAGAAGACTTTCTTTTTATTTTTTTCTGTGCTACCATTTTTTCATACAGTTCTCGGATGTCGGCGTTAGTCGGTTGGGGCAGTTTGCGTTCGGAATAAAATGATTTTTTGAATTGTAAAAATTTTTTCGTTGAAGGGAACGACTTTTTCAAGGATTCTTTGATAAATTGTTGATGAATGTTTGATGGCATATATTTTGAAAGCAGTTTTTTAATCAGTTAAGCTTGATAAATAAAAAAAAATGAAACCGGAAGTTGTTAAGAAAAATTTACAACAAATTGAAGAGGGGTATAATTTAATCGCTAAAAAATTTTCCGAAACCAGGAAACACTTTTGGCGTAATTTGGAATTTACCAAACAATATGTTAAAGAGGGGGATAAAATTTTGGATTTTGGTTGCGGGAATGGGAGGTTGCTGGAATTGTTTGCCGGTAGAAAAATCATTTACAAAGGTGTGGATATTTCTCAAAATCTTTTGGAGCTGGCTAAGAAAAAATATCCGGAAAATAAAAAAGATTTTATCAGGATTAGTTCTGATGAATTAAGCCTACCATTTAGTGATAAAAATTTCAATAGTGTTTATTCTGTTGCAACTTTTCATCATTTACCGGGAAAAACTTATCGAAAGAGAGTGGTGAGAGAGTTGTATCGGGTTATGAAGCCGGAAGGGTGGATTATAATAACCGTTTGGAATTTATGGCAGAAAAAATACCGACGGCATCTTTACAAAAATTGGTTAAAGAAACTTGGAGGACGCAGTAAAATGGACTGGAATGATTGTCGGATTAATTTTACGGATAATACCGGCAAGGTCTTTGCTCGTTATCACCACGCTTTCACCAAAAAGGAATTGATGGGATTATTTAGAGAGGCAGGGTTTAATATTATTGAAGTTAAAACGGTGGGAGGGAATATTGTTTTAGTGGGGCAGAAGCCGAAATTGTAGGTTTTGTGAAATTGAAAATTTTTGATAAAATGGCGAATATTTTATAAAAGGATAATTTTATTGTTATAATAACAC
>CAYORE010000055.1:0-3898 GCA_964406325.1 uncultured Bdellovibrionales bacterium
TTTTGCTTGGCGAGGCCCTATTGTTTCATCACCATTGTGAAATTTAGAATCGGCTATGTCATGAAGTAATGCTCCAAGCTCAACAATAAACATATCAACATTTTCGGTTTGGGCGATGTGTTTTGACAATTTCCAAACACGATAAATATGCCACCAGTCGTGACCACCTTCAGCATCAGACAAGGATTCTTTTACAAAAGAGATGGTCTTTTGAATGATAATTTTTCGGTTCATATTTTTACAGATTGAAAGTTAATGGTAAGTAAAGGGTGTTGATTGGGTGTAATTCGTTTTCATTTAAAATTTATTTTAAGATAAAAGAGGTGTATTGATGAAGTGTAAGTGGTTTAATGTTATCTAACAGGAGCTTTAGTTTTAGTATTGGCTTTATCTTACTATAAAGTAGGTAGCTTGTAAATCGTTTTAGGCAGTTTCGGTCATTGAATTAAAATGTCTTGAAAGTAAGTATGTTGTGATATAAAATTAAAAATAGGATTTTATTTAATTTTTTAATTGCAAAAATATGTCGGCAACAAAAGTAAAAATGGTGGATTCAGTGTCAATGTTGTTTGTATTGTTTTTTATGGCTGCTTGGATAACTTTTTCTCCGGCGATATCTTTTGTGGCATTGATATTTGGCGTTTGGCAGTATTTTTTAATTACTAAAAAAGAAAAAATTTCTTTTTTGGGTTATGTTTACAGGCATCCTATTTTCTTTTTGATAGGAATAGTTGTGCTGGAACTTTTTGTGGCTAAGATTAGTAATAACGAAGCATTAAATTTTTATATTTTTTGGTTTTATGCGATAGTGTCTATTGGAAATTATTTATTAACCAAAAAAAGGGAGGGAGTATTTTCTCGTGGTGTTGTTTTTGGAAAAATATTAACAATTGTTATTAGTTGCTATTTGTGGTATATGATGGTTTCTCAAATATATTTTGCTGAGCCGGGAAATCATTTTGTGGGAATGTTTTTTGTTGTATTTGTGTTTTTCGTTTTTGTTCCATATATTATAGGGATTGTGATGATTGATTTAAAAAAATATGAAAAAAAATACGAGTTACTTATAATGGTAAGTTTACTAGTGATTGGTCTGTATGTGGTTAGGGGATTTATTCATCCGACAGAAGGAGCTTTTATTATTTTTGCCATACCTTACAGTGCGTATGTTTTATTTTTTTCCAACAGAAAAAATATAAAATTGATTGCAGGGGTTGTTTTCTTGGGGTATTTAATTAGTCTGCCCTATTTTATAATGGAAGGCACTGATTTTGGTAAAAAAATTAAAGACCCTTGTTTTGAAAGGGTAAGTGGTAAAGGAAAGGGTTTGTTTATAAAAAATGGTAGAGTGTGTGGTTTTGTGCGCAATGATCATGAATGGTATGCGGTTACCATGAATAATTTAGATGTAAACAGTTTTCGTGAAATTGGAGGGGGTTATTTCAAGGATGCTAAGGGGGTGTATTATGGAGTGCAATTAATTTCTACGCGATCGAAAGCCTTTATTTCCTTAGGGAGAAAATATTATACTGATGGAGAAAAAGTGTTTTTTAGAGGAAAATCGTTGGATGTTGACATGGCATCATTTCGAGTAAATGTGGAAAAAACAAAAGAGGGCGATGCTTATGATAAAAATAATATTTATAAATACGGGAAGATTATTGGGGAAAAACATTAGACAAGGACATTGGACTTGAAAATAGTTGTATTGTGGCGTAAAATTGAAGGTGTAAATTTATTTAATTTTAAACTGTGAAAATGGAGAGCATTGATTACAATAAAGTGACGGTGATTGATAGATTTATGGAAAAAGCTTTTTTGAAACTAATTCCTTATTCTGTCACTCCCAATCAAGTTACTTATCTTCGTTTTGCTTTGACTCCGATAGTCGGTTGGTTGTTTTATAAAGAAATTTATGATTGGGGATTGGTTTTGTTTTTATTGACAATGTTGACGGATGCTTTGGACGGAGCAATGGCCAGAACCAGAGATCAGATTACCGATTTGGGAAAAATAATCGATCCGGTGGCGGATAAGTTGGCAATAGCGACAGTGGCGGTGTTGTTGATTGTTAAATTTTTAAACCCTTTGATTGCTTGGTTGATTGTGATAGTGGATGTTTTGATTATGGTGATGGGAGGATATAAAAAATATATTTTAGGAAAAACTATTCAAGCGGAGATTTTTGGAAAATTGAAATTGATAATACAAGTCGTGGGGATAGGTATTTTGTTGTTATTTGCTTTGTTGGGCTGGGGGTGGTTGTTGATATTGGCAAAAGTTGTGTTGTATTTGGCAATTTTTTTGGCAATTATCAGTTTGTCCAGACCACATTCCATTTAAGATTAATAACCGGTAATCAGCATTCGTCGGTTGGTAGTATATTGGTAAAATTTTTTAATGATGAAGAATTACGGAAAAAAATTTGGTTTTTCAACTGAGGTGATGAAACAGTGGCAAAGTGAGCCACTTTTTTTGGAAGGAAAAAATGATGTTTTAATTATTTTAGTGCATGGTTGGACATTGAATTCTCAGCAGATGTTGCCGATAGCTAAAGTACTTAATCAAAAGGGGTATAGTGTTAGTTTACCGTTGTTATCCGGTCATGGCGGTAGGCCGGAGGACTTGAATGGAGTAAAGTGGTCTGATTGGGAAGGGGATATTGTTCGAGAAGTTCAAAAAAGAAAACAAGAAAAAAAATATAATAAAATTTTTATCGGGGGAACTTCTATGGGAGGAAATGCTTGTTTATTGGCGGCTTTACAAGAGAGGGTGGCGGGAATAATTTTATTGGGAACGCCGGTGCATTTTAAAAATCATTTTTTCTTTAAAATCGGAGGTTTGCTTTTACCTCTTTTTAAAAAATATGCTAAAAAACGGCGACCGCAAGGTATTAAATTTAAGGCGGAAAACAGTTATCAATATTTTCCAACAACAAATGTTAATCAGGTTTTGCTATTGATACGACGATCGGTTTTTTCTTTAAAAAGAATTAAGGTGCCGATTTTGATTTTGCAAGCCAGTAATGATTTTTTTATTGCCAAATATTCTCCGTGGATAATTTATAAAAATGTTTCTTCTAAAATAAAAAAGATGCGATGGATTTATACGGATTCGGAAAATCATGTACCCCAAGGGGAGGAGGCGTTGCAAAGTGCCAAGGAAATTGATAGGTTTGTGAAGGAGGTTATTGAGGTAGGGCGAAGATGAGGGGGTATTTTTTAGTTAGTGAGACGGGGTGTTGATTTGTAAGGAGGCAATTTCTGATGATTTATTGTTGAAATTTAAATTTATGAACAAGAAATTAAAAATTTTAGGGATAGGAGTTTTACTAATCGGCTTGGCTGTTGCCGGGTGGTTTTTGTATACTGTTTCGCAGTCGCAGAACGGTGCGGAGTTAACGCAGAATAATACAGAAAATCAAAAGCAAGAGCGAAAGCAGGTTGCGAAAAATGATACAGAAGAAAACAAAGGGGAAATGGAGGAGCTACAAATTGAAGATATTAACACTTCAAATTGGAAGACTTATCGGAATGAGGAATTTAAGTTTCAAATTAAATTGCCGGGAGATCCAAAAAAGTGGAGGGTGAACATTAAGCGTGTAGATAAAGCACATAGTAAATTTAACAGTAATAAACATTATATCATTTGGTTTAATTATCCTTTGGATCAAAAAATATTGCGATCTAAAAATCAACCTGAAATGGGTTATATAACAAGTATGAGTCTTTGGTATATTGAAGTTGTGGATGTAGAGAATTATCAAAAAGATGCTTGTGAGCTTAGGCAGATTCCCAAGTGTAGGATAGGTGATATTATAGCAAAAAATGATGAGTATGTATTTATTTCCGGATTTCCAAATTTAAGTACGCCTTGTGCATTGAATAACAAAGAAGTA
>CAYORE010000056.1:0-6942 GCA_964406325.1 uncultured Bdellovibrionales bacterium
ATTTTTTATTTTATATTTTTAAAATTTTTACCAAAAACTTCTAATGCTCTAATTATAGCACAAAATAATATTCTGTCATTTTATTTTTTGTGGTATAATTGAGTCATAATGATTAAGTGAGATACAAATGTATTTCGAGAAGATTAATCTTTCCACAAACAAGCCGGACAAAATAGGGAAAAAATTAGAGCGACAAGGTGATGTGATAGGGAGTTTTGTTAAATCCGCCAAAAAAATTTTACAGATACTCAATAATCAGTTGGGAGCGATTGGGGGTGGTGATAATTCTTCTGATAATAGAAGAAAAAGAGGGCAAGAGAGGAGGGAATTTTTAAAATTAATGGGCAAAATAACCATCGGAGTTGTTACAGGAGGTGCAGGCGCAAAATTTATCAGTGACATTTTGGAGGGTGAGGGAGTGATAAACAAAAATTATGGAGCAGGTTTGTCCGATTGGGAATTTGGAGAATTTTTTTCCGGAGGCGAATCCGAAATTGGCAATAAGTCTGCTGAGGAAAGTGTTGATCAAGGAATTATTAGAGAACAAGAAGATGTTAATTACCAAGAATTAAAAAAAATTTTATTGTTACAGTATTTAACAACAGGTAAAATTAATATTACAGAGATTAAAAAGAGCGTTAAAAACTATTGGTTGCAAGAATATGACAAGAAGGGAAGTCAACATTGGGGATTGAATAAGGCGTTGGGAAGAATGACGGAATGGCACAATGAAGTTAAAACAGTTTTTCAAAATGTTTTTGCGAGAGACGGTTTACAATGCCCAGAGTGGTTGATTTATTTGGGGATAGCTGAATCTCATTGGACAACGGAAAGGGGTAAGAGAGGAACTTCTTGGGCGGGAGCGGCCGGTGTCTTTCAATTAATGCCCGAGACAGCTCGTTGGACCGGTTTGCGAGTTGATGAGCATATTGATGAAAGATATAATGTAATAGCCAACGCCTTTGGAGCGGCGGAATATTTGGCACGTTTGTATAAAATTACCGCCGGAAAAATGAATATAAATGAAGTTCCGATGGATTGGAATAGTGACATCTGGAAATTGGTTTTGGCTTTTTACAACGGAGGGTATACTTATGTAGGTAATTTTTTTAAATGGGCGAAAAACAACCAGCTGGAAATTAATTACAACAACTACTTGCTGTTTCGTCAGAAGAATCTCCAATCTTTTTTGGATAATAGATTAAAAGCCAAAACGGTTATTTACACTGTTAAAGCCGGAGACAACTTGTCTAAGATAGCTAAAAGATATAAGGGAGTAGCGGTGCAACAAATAAAGAAAGATAATAATCTTTCCAGAAACACCATTTACCCCAATCAACAATTACGAATCAGACTACCGGAAAAATCCATTGAGGAGAAGCAGGTGTTATTAGAAAGAATGTTTGCTTACCCCGGAGAATTATCCGGCTCTCTGGAAAATCTTAACTATCCGGAAAAATTTATCGGTATTTTGGAGGCAATAAGGAAAAACGATTTGTTTATTGAGAGTGGCGAAGACAATAAAGAACATCCATTTGGAGATTACGATGGCAATACCCCGTTGCTGGGAGGGTTATCCAAAAGAAAACCGAGAAGAATTAAATGATAGATATTAAAAAGACAGAAAATGATTTTTAAGTAATTTTACTTCAGAAAGGCAAGATAGCACCAAATTAAAAAAATGAAAAACACAGCGGTAATTATTGTAAATTGGAACGGTCGGCATTTATTAAAAAAATGTTTACAATCTTTAGTTGAGCAGACTTATCAAGATTTTGAGATTATTTTAGTGGACAATGGCTCGGTGGATAATTCGGTTGATTTTGTTCGTAAAAAATTTCCTCAAATTCGGATAGTGGAATTGGAAGAAAATACCGGTTTTGCTCAGGGGAATAATATTGGAATTTCTTTGGCAATCAAAGATAAAAATATTCAAAACATCATTTTACTGAATAACGACACCGAGACGGAAAGAGATTTTATAAAAAATTTAATTACCACCGATGAAAACAAATCTTTGAATAAAAAATATAAAAAAATCGGTGCTTTGGCTCCAAAAATGTTATTAAAAAACTGTTTTCAGGATAATAATTCTCAAAAAATTATTGATGCCGTTGGAGCCGGAACCGCTTTGGACGGCAGGGGGTATAATATTGGCAATGGGGAGACTGATAAAGGGCAATACGATCAACAAAGAGAAGTTTTCGGTTTTTGTGGAGGGGCGGTTTTGCTAAAAAGAAAAATGTTGGAAGATGTCGTTGAAGATGGCGATTGGCGACAAGAAATAAAAAATAGAAAGCCGTTAAAGTGTCAACAATACTTTGATAATTATTTTTTCGCCTATTATGAAGATTCAGATTTAAGTTGGCGACTGCGATTGCGTGGCTGGCAAGTTATTACCGTTCCGCAAGCAACAGTTTGGCATTTGCATTCCGCTACCGCCGAACCCTTTTCTTTTTTCAAGGCCTATTATTTAAATCGCAATAGATTTTTAATGATGCTTAAAAATTATCCCCGGACATTTCTTTGGCGAGGATTAATACGGGTACCCGGCAGTTACTTGAGGTTTTTACAAACAGCCAAAGGTAAAAAATATATTCAAGGGAAAAATCAAACAAGTTTTTTTAAAAAAATAATCAGAAAAATTAAAATGCTTGGAGTGTTAAGTCGTGTTATCGGGAACATCTTTTGGCATTGCCCCCTAATAATCAAACAGCGAAAAAAAATTCAAAAAAACAGATTTTTACCAAATGAGAAAATTGAAAAATGGTTTAATTTATTATGACAAAGAGCTATTCTTGTGGTATAATAATCTTTACAAGGACTGCTTCCAAAATCCGTTTTTGATGAATTTCCCTAGTTCTTGACCGGCGGATGCGGGTCTTAACCGGCGGATGCCGGTTTAGTCGAGATGCCTTTGAAAAAATCTATCAATACTATACCGTCTTGTTGTCACTACCATATTTCGTAATATAGTAGTGTGGCAGAGGAGGGCGTGGCGTGGATAAGTTTTTTTAAAAAGTCGTAGATTGGGGGGGCGAAAATCGGGATTTGGAAGCAGTCCCTTACAAGGGATAATGAGAAAATGAATTAAAAACCGAGTTAAATTTTGAGATATGAAAAATTTTTTAGTAAAAATCGGTAAAGTCAAGAGTGTTTTGGAAAGAGATGGTTTTTGGTCGGGGGCAAAATATGTCAGTGTAAAATCTTGGGAATTAGTCCGAGGGGCATTAGATTTTTCTCGGAGGGATATTGTTTTTGTATCCAGCGGAGTTGGCGACTCATCACTTTATCGCACAAAATATGTAGCTGAGGAGTTAAAGTTATATGGTTTCCAAGCCGGGGTAGTCTATTTTGACGATCCTTTTTTATTTTTCAAAACTAAAAAAGCCAAGGTAATCGTTTTGCACAGAGCAATTTACGGCAATAAAATGAAAGCTTTTTTAAACTCAAAAGACAGAGCGGGGCAAACAATCGTTTATGATACGGATGACCTGTTATTTGATGTGGAAAATTTTAAACAAACAGATGCTTATCGTAATTTTAACGCCCTACAAAAAAAACAATATGCAGACGGAGGAGAGTTGAAGATTTTAAAAAGTGAGCAGGTTAAAGCAATTACCACCACCACAACTTTTTTGGCGGAAAAATTAAAACGGTTTAAAAAGCCGGTTTTTATTGTCAAAAACAAGTTGGCTAAACGAGAGTTGCGGTGGGCCAGAGAAGCCAGGAAAGTTTATTTGGACCGAAACAATAAAACGGAAGAGGTTCGTCTAGGTTATTTTAGCGGATCGGTTTCTCACAACAAAGATTTTGCTACCATTATTCCGGCTTTGGAAATCATTTTAAAAAAATATCCCCAAGTAACTTTGTATTTGGTAGGTTATTTGGATTTGGAAGATGAATTTTACAAAAAGTTTCAGAAACAAATCGTTCAATTACCGTTTGTTCCTCGCCAAAAACATTATCAAAATATTGCCCAGGTGGACATAAATCTAATTCCTTTGGAAATGAATGATTTTTGTCAAGCCAAGTCGGAAATTAAATTCATAGAAGCCGGTATAATCGGCATACCGACAATTGCCGTTAGAAATCAAACCTTTTCCGAGGTGATAAATGAGGAAGAAGAGGGTTTGAAAAAGAATATAAATTGCCTTCATCCGAAACGAAATGGTCTCTTGGCTAACAGCCCGGAGGAATGGGTTTGGAAAATGGAATTATTGATCAATGACGAGAAAATGAGAGTGGCTATCGGAGAGCGAGCTAGGCAAGTTGTTTTAAAAAAATATCTAACCGGCAGTGGTGGAAGTCAGGAGTATTATAATTTTTTGGAAAAAGTGATAAAAAACGGTGATTAATAAAAATAAAAATTGTGCAAAAAAAATATCTCAAATCGGTATTGGTAATAATTTTGACGGCCTTCTTTTTGCGAGGGTTGTTTTTGGTGGCAATATTTCCGATTTTTAGCGGACAAGATGAAGCCAGGCATTATAATACCATTCAATATTTGGCAACGGGACAAAGCAAAAATTGCATAAATTTTCAGGGGGATGTTCGGCAGGTTAAACGAAATTTAGACACTTACCGATATTCGGATGAAATTAAAGAAACAGTCCCGATTAGTCAAACCGAAAAAATCAGAAGTGAAAATTATAATAAAATTAATTTTCGCAATGATTTTAATGGTCAGGGAGAAAAAGAATTTAAAAATAAACGACCTGCTAAAATTCAACACAGTTGTCCACCGGATGTTGCCGGCAATGCTTTGGTCAAAAGTGATTTTAGTTTGTATCACAGAGTTTTAAGTGTTGTGGAGAGCGGTTTGAGCGAGCAAAATATTTTCATTCGCTATTATGTTTTAAGGATAATTTCCGTATTTTTGGGAACAATAACTTTGTTGCTGGCTTATAAAATTTTTCGTTTGATTAATTTTTCAGGCAAGGAATCCCTATTGTTAACAACGGCAATATCTTTTCAACCAAAATTTTCCATTTATTTCACTAATATCAATTACGATTCCCTACTGATATTTCTCTGGACAAGCTTTCTTCTTCTTGGCGTTTTAATCTTGAAAAAGGGGTGGAGTTTGTGGCGAGCAATCATTCTTTTTATTGTTCTCTGGTTGGCTCTTTGGACAAAGCCATCGGCACTGGCTTTGTTGGTTATGCTTATTTATCTTTTGATATATCAGGTATATCAAGTGCTTAAAAAAAGGAATAAAAAGAACAAGATAAAATTCCGGCAAATTTTTTTGATGGTAGTGATGATTATTTTACTGGGATTTTTATTGTATCCTTCTTTGAAAAAAATTGGTATATTTAATTTAAGCGCCACCGAATACACCGACAAAATAACAATTTATCTTAAAAAAAGCTTTTCCAAAATACATGGCTCTTCCCGTAATTATTGGGGAGGACTCAAAGGAGATGAGTTAACTTTGCGATTTGTTGAAATTATTTGGGTGTTGGAGTATATTGCTTGGAGCGGGTTAGTTTTTTGGCAACTGGTTCGTTTGAAAAAAATAAGACAATTGTTGAATAGAATTATCGGTTATTTTAAAGAAAGTGAAAAAGAAATAATTTCCGGTCGTTGCTTGATAAAATTTTCTCAAAAATATGCTCGGTATTTTTACTTTCTTTTATTTGGTATTTTCAGTTTACAATTGGCGATTAGAGTGGCTGACTGGAAGATGTTTGTGGCGACGGGAAAGTTGACACTAGGAACACCCGGTCGCTATTGGCTACCGAATATCATTTCTCATTTCGCCATTCTTGTCTTTGGTTGGAAAGTTTGGTTGAATTGTTTTTTCTCCGCCGAAAAACGAAAAAAATATATGTTAAGAGGGCTGATGGCTTTTGTATTGTTAATGATTTTGTATTGGAGTTATGAAGTATTTATTGTGATTATCCCCGAGTATTATTTATAAATGAAAGACGACAAGTCAAAATGAACAAATGAAAAACAGCAAATTAAAGAAAATGAAAGAAAGATATGTTTGGTTGATTGTTTTGTTAATCGGCTTTGGTTTGATTTTAGTTTCTTTTTTGAGTCAGTGGCGATTTTCGGATACAAATTTTGTCTTGGAGAAAGGGCGGAGGGTTGAATTGGAAGCGGGAGATATTTTACGACAAAAATTTATCGCCACGGAAAATGGCTTGAGTAGTTTGGGAATACTTCTCGGAGGAAGAGATTTGCCGGAAAAACATTTTGTTGATTTTATTTTGACCGATAAAGAATGCAAACAAGAAATTGCCAAGACAACTTTATCACCCGGCTGGGAATTTAATTCCGCCGATTTATATGATTTTAATTTTTCTCCCCTGGACAATTCTGCCCAACGGGAGTATTGTTTAATAGTCGGACACCGAGTGGAAGTCGGTGGCATAAAAAAGGGTAAGGTGAGATTGTTTGCCAATAAATTCAACTCAAAGTTTACCAATGTTGATCTCGGGTATGTGATTTTGAAAAATAATGCCGTTGTTGAAAAGTCAAAACAAGCGATTGTTTTTCGTCCCAAATATCAAAGACCGACAATCTGGCAAAATATTATTTGGCTGAATAAACGAATTTCCCAATATAAGCCGTGGTTTTTTAAAGGTTATTGGTTAATTGGTTTGGGCGTGATAATGTTAATAGTCAATTTTTTTCTCATTCACAAATTATTTTTAGAAAAAGATAATTTTAAATAACCAAAAGATAATTCCAAGTAACCAAGAGATAATCCCCGGTGATTTATGAGAATTTTTAAAAACTTGGTATTTTTTTAAAATTTAATTATAAAACAAATTGAAAACGGAAATTTTCAAATTTTAAAGATATTTCAGCGAGAAGTTTGTTGTAGTTTATTACAAAAATGCAAAAAATATTTAAAAAAATAAAAATATATTTGATTAATACAATGGAGCTTGTCCATTATAAACTTTTTGGACATAGAATGAGTGA
>CAYORE010000057.1:0-3885 GCA_964406325.1 uncultured Bdellovibrionales bacterium
CTTTTACCAAAATCGCAAAACATCTTTTACTACCACTAAAGCCATTAACCCCAATAAAATCATAAACCCAACGGTATTGATAGTTTGTTCCACTTTTTGTTTGATGGGAGAACCTTTAATTTTTTCAATAATTAGAAACAAAATTCGTCCTCCGTCCAAACCGGGAAAAGGAAATAAATTAATTACCGCTAAATTAACCGACAGCATCGCCACAAATTGCAATAAAAACGCCCAACCCAACTTGGCCGCCTGTCCGCTCATTTTAGCAATGCCAATAGGACCGGTAACATCACCGGCCACCGATTCATGAGTAAACGGACTGGCAATTAATTTTCCCAGAAATACCAGGATCAATAAAGTCATATTATAAGTTGTCAACAATCCTAATTTTATGGAGTCAAGTAAATTATGTTTAACAACTCTTGTTTTGGCCAGTCCCACCCCCAAAGCGCCCTCTCCTGCCGGAGGGTTTTTTCTTGGCACAACCTCTACGGGAACTTTTTCCGATTGGTTGGGGTGTTTTACTTCTAAAATCATCTTTTCTCCCAAATGATTTTGAATTAATTCTTGAAAAGAGGTGATGGAAGAAATTTTCACTTTCTCTTTATTGCTTAAGGTTGCTGTAAAAACTTTATCACCGATTTGTAAACCCCCTTCTTCCGCCGGTGATTTGGGAGAAACTACGGTAATGGTAATGGGGATTGAAGTATCATTGTTATTGTCCGGTAGTATTTCCGGTAATCCCAGCCGGTAAGCAACGGAAAACAACACAATGGCTAAAACAAAATTCATTGTTACGCCGGCAACCAAAATTTTAAATCTTACCCAAATGGATTTGTTGGCGAAACTTTTTTCGTCTTTTTCGCCTTCCGCATCTTCTTTGACGCCATCTTCTCCGGTAATTTTAACAAATCCTCCCAGGGGGAGTAAATTTAAAGAATAAACAGTCTCTTCTCTTTTTTTAATCTCTTCCTCGATCTCCTTATTTCCCCAAACCCATCTACGCTTTCCGTTTTTATCTCTGTAAGTACCTACCAGTCGCGGAGGGAAGCCGAATCCAAACTCCTCCGCTCCCACGCCATTTCGTTTAGCTGTTAAAAAATGTCCCAGCTCATGCACCAGAACCAAAACGGCCAAAACGGCCAAAAACACTAAGATTGTTGTCATTGAATTTCAATTAAGTAAATTTATTATCTTTTAAACACTCATCACTTCCGCCTCTTTCTTTTGGTGAATTTCTTCTATTTTGGAATTATACTCATCAATAATTTTTTGCAATTCTTTGTCATTTTTATTTTTCTCATCTTCACTTAGACGACCATCCTTTTCTTCTTTTTGAAAATATTCCCTTAAAGCCTCTCGTAGTTTTCGCACTTTAATTCGCGCTTCCTCCGTTTTCTGCCCGACTATTTTAGTCATTTCTTTTCGTCGCTCTTCAGTTAAGGGAGGGAAGGAAAGACGAATAACTTCTCCGTCATTAACAGGATTAACTCCCAAATCCGATTCATTAATCGCTTTTTCAATATCTACTAAAGAATCTTTACTCCAAGGAGCGATTACTAAGGTACGAGCGTCACTGGCGGAAACATTGGCCGCTTGTTTGATGGGAGTAGGTGTTCCGAAATAATCAATTGGCAATTCTTCCACCACTTGGGGATTAGCCCTTCCGGTTCTAATACTTTTCAATTCTTGTTCGTACCAAGAAAGCACTCCCTCCAAATCTTTTTTTAATTCCGTAAATTTTTCATTCATTGGTTTATAATTTAATTATTTTTTAAAATTTTAAAAAAGGAATTCCGCTACCGCCGGATTTGGGTGGCTTTCGTGTTCCCAGATAAATCATCTGATTGTCATCATGGCTGATTTCAAATTGAGAAACCGGCCATTTTACTCCGTTTAAGGGGATAGCTCGCCAAGTATTTCCCCCATTGTCTGTTTTGTAAATCACTTTTCCGGCTATGATATACAACACATTTTTATCAACTGAATCCGCAACTACCATATTTGCCACCGTATTATCCGGCTTTAATAGGCTCGGTATCAACTGAAAACTGTTTCCGCCATCTCGGCTAACATATAATCCGCCCGTAAATAAAACATATACTGTTCCTTCTTCAAATTTACTTACCGCCACGGAATAAATTGGACCACCGGTTTCCGCCACCTTGAAACTTTCCTTTCCTTTTTCTCCGCCATCTTCCGTGATATAAATTTGCTGATTGGCGGTTACAAAATAAAGGCGTTGGTTATTTTGGCTATCCATTACAATTCCCACTGTGGGAAATTCTCCCCAATAAATCGCTTTCCACTTTTCTCCGCCGTCAATTGATTTGTAAATTCCACCGGTTGTATCGCTGGCATAAACAATTTGGGGATTTTTCTTGTCCAGTAGGACATCTAAAACAATTGGTTGTTGTTTATCTCTTTGCAGAAGAAGTCTTTGCCAATTTATTCCTCCATCAACAGTTTTAAACAAGGCCATCTCCCCCTTGGACTCAGCAATAATATAGATTACTTTGGGATTGGTCGGATCCAATTCAATTCGTCGAACATAAGTAAAATCACTTTTACTTTCCGCCCAACTTTTTCCACCGTCAGCGGAACGATAAATACCTTTGTCGTTTGTTCCCACATAAATAACCTTGGAATTATTCGGGTCTATTACAATATCTAAGATAGAAGAAGTTGATAAAGTTTTTTCTTCGCTGATATGATTGATGGAAAAAAATGTTTCTCCGCCGTCAGTTGATTTGTAAACCCCACCATTTCCCAAGCGTACTTTGTGTTTCTTATTGTTTTTTCCACAACCGACCAGTGTCGTTGTCGTTAAAAATATTAAAAAAATTATTAAACCTTTTTTCATTAATTTGCCTTTATTATTTATCGTCTTCATTATACCGCAGGCAAGAGGAAGTGTAAAGATTGGGGATTGACTTTTTTCTCATCTCTCTTAAACTGAAAGCGGAGTTAAATGCATTTTTGTTATTTTATGACCATTCAAGAATTTAAGAAAAAATATTATTCCTTGGTAAATCCCGTTGATTTGGATTTGCTTTTGGAGTTTGTTTTAAATGTCAAAAAGGAACTTTTACTGGCTTATCCGGAGAGAAAAATTTCCATCTATCAATTGGCAAAATTAAAATATTTTCTTAGACAATTACAAAAAGAGAAACCGGTTTCGTATATAATCGGACAAAAAGAATTTTATGGATTGAATTTCAAAGTTAACAAACATACCTTGATTCCTCGTCCGGAAACGGAGCGGATGGTAGACTTGGTTCGAGAGACGATTGATAAAAACAGAAAGAATAACCCTTTGGCAAATTTTACTTTTATTGACTTGGGAACCGGCTCGGGTAATATTGTTATTACTTTGGCAAAATATTTTCAATCCCAAAAAGAAGTGTCTTTTCAAGCCATAGATATTTCCGGGAAAGCTTTGGCGGTGGCAAGAGCAAATGCTTTGTATCATCAAGTGGAAATTGAATTTGTTAAAGGGGATTTATTAAAACCCTTTTTAAAAAAAGCACTTGCCGGTCGATTAAAGGGGAGTAATTATGATAAAAGCAAAGCGAATGATAATATTTTATTGATAACCGCCAACCTGCCTTACCTTTCAACTAAAATTTATAATTCTACGGCCCAGAATGTTAAAGGTTATGAACCGGTTGGGGCTTTGCTTTCCGGAAAAGACGGTCTGGATCATTATCGGAGTTTATTAAAACAATTAAGTGTCATTTGTGAAAATCCCGACTTTGCTTTTCGAAAAATATATGTGTTTTTGGAAATTTCTCCGGAACAGAAAAATAAAATTATCCAAGAGATTAAACAAGCTTTTCCCTCTGTTAAAATTACTCTCCACAAAGACCTGGCGCAAAAATGGAG
>CAYORE010000058.1:0-4449 GCA_964406325.1 uncultured Bdellovibrionales bacterium
CCGGTTATTGTTGAAAACAATAAAGTACTTTTAGACCAACACGGTGATACGGAGTTTTGGAAATTTTGTGGCGGACGAACAGAAAATTTTAACTCCGATTTAATTACCATCGCCAAAAACAGGGCTAAAGAAGAAATGGGAATTGATATTGAAGTTATCAACCCGGAGCCCTTTTTAATGTATGTTAAAAAAGAAACTCCCGAAGGAAATATTGATGTAATTCTAATTCATTATCTATCTAAAAGAATTGGAAAAATTTCACCGGCAGATTTTGTTAAAAAGTGGGACTGGCTTCCTTTAGAGAATTTAAATAACGAAAATCTCGCTCCCAATATTATTCCCACCCTTAAACATTTTAACTTCTTAGCCTGATAAAACTCACCGGCGACCGACAAATTAAGGGGCTATTTCCAAACTCCGTTTTTGATGTTGTCTTATTCGGGTGATTATAACCCTTAAATGTTTTTTAATAATATTTTATCAGCACTATTTTTAGATAAAAAACCGGACGGCGTAGTGGTCGGACCACTGGGAATCCAGTGGTCCGACCACTACTTCCATACAGGCCGGACTCGTGGCGAAGCGACAGCGGAGCTACTAGTCTGGCTTGTGAACTTAAAACCGGCGAATGCCGGTTTAAATTCCAATTGATTGATAAGTTTTTCCAAAAATCCAAAAAGTCGTAGATTGAGGAAAATTGGCGAAAATCGGGGCTTGAAAACAGTTCTATTAAAATCAAAAAACAGCGAGAGAATTTCTCGCTGTTTTTTAATTTTCCATTATCTACTTCTAAAATTTACTGATTTCCGCTTCCACCACTCTCTTTCCCCAACTCAACGCTTTTTCACGAGAAGTAAACCACATATCAAAATGATTTCCCTTGATCGCACCCCCACGATCCTCACATACAAATGTTCCTACATTTTTAATTTTAATCTTTGTGCCAAAGGGGTATTGTGGCGGACAAGCCATTGTTCCCCGATGTACATGTGTACCACTGGCGGTTTTAAAAGGATTTCCCCAACACTGATCCGGCGTAGAAGAATAACCGGTTACCAAAATTTTCGCTTTTCCTTCTTTAATTCCGGAATTGATTAACCTTTCCTTGTAAATATTCAATCTTTTTTCATTTAATCTCTCAATTTCCTCTTCTTTTTTTGTTTTAAAAGACACAACCTCAACCCCTAATTTCTTTCTAATATTATCAATTTTTACTTCCGATCCGGAAATAACTTTTATTCCTCCTGTATTCTGCCAATCATTCTTGGCCCAAACTGCGGTTGGCACCAAAATAATTACAGCCAAAACAATTATTTTAATGATTTTACTCATTAATTGTTTTAATTGATTAATCTCATTGAAATGAGAATATTCACACACTAATTTTGACTAAAAATTAGCTTACTGAATATATTTACTGATTGCCCAATCTACAACAATTGACAACCAATAAAAAACAACCCCTTAAAGGTTGATGGACTATTATAACACTTTTTAACAACATTGTCAATACCACCACTTGACACAAATTGCTCTTAAACAAAAAAACAAAAAACGCCTTATTAAAGGCGCTTTTTGTTTTTTTATTACCGTTTCCTCCTCAGAAACTGAAGAATTGAGATTTTCAACTCTTATTTACCCGGTTGATTATAAATTACAACCAACTCTGAAAGGTTTTTATTCAATTGTTAAAGTTCTTTTTTGTTTTTGTTTTTACATTTTTTTCTTTTAATGATTAAACTTCTGTTTATCATCTCCTCCCTTCCTTTTTCCTAACCGACAATTCCACTAGCAACTTTTTTGATAAACAAAAGTTTAACAACTAAATTCTCAAATACAACTAACCGACCCCCACTTGCGCCAAGATTTTTTCATCTTCCTTTTCCAAGACCCAAACATTTACTATTAAAATAAAACAGAACATACCCACAATCAACAATATCGCATCATTCACATTGATGTTGTAACCATTCAAAGAAGATGTAATCCTAACCGGAACAATACTGGTTTGTAAATAATTACCTCCTCCCTGTTTTGACTCTATCTCTCCCCCCTTACCATTCTCGGCAAAATCATTTCTCACTCCTTCCGAATTAATTACGATGGTGGAAATACTACCGACACTTGCCAAATCTTTTTCATCCATATCCTTACCAAAAGACTCCACCGCCACTAATTTACCGTCTTTATTCTGCCCAACCGCCACTGCTACTTCTCTGTACTCCGGAAAAAGAATATTCTCCCGATGACTTTTGCTTTGCATCCAAGCCTCCGTAACATCCGTTGCATTGGTAAAATTAGTGGCCAAATTTTCTCCGGCAAATTTATAATTATACCCGGCTTCCTTAAACCAATGCCAAGCGTCCAGCCCCTCCGGAGAAGTGTGAGAAAAATATTGATGCTTTAACATATCCTGTAATTTTAAACCGGCCACCTTTTTTAAAACGCTGTCAAATTCCAACGGTTGCAAGCCCTTATCAACTCTAATTTGATTTAATTGATTAATAATTTCCCTTTCCAACTCTAAATACTTATCTTCCTCTCTTGGCACTTCTTTGATATAATTATCTCCAACATTTTTACCATCCGACAATTCCTTCTTTTCTAAAAGTTGCGCCTGAGAAACACCTCCCCAAAAACACCAAGAAACAACCACCAACACGAATACCTTAAAAACCGCTTTTTGAAAGCAATTCCTTTCAAAGCTTTGCTTTAGATAAACTTTCTTAAAAAATTGTAATTTTTGTTTTACTAACATTGTTTTTTAATTTTTCAGTAGATAAAAATCCCCAATTCACCGTCTTTACTCCTTTAATTTTATCCAATAAAAACAAAAAGAGGGAGATTCAACAGTGAATCACCCTTAACTTACATTACTATTATACACCCTTAACACTTTTTTGTCAAGAAATTGTAAGTTTTTGCTCTAACAACATCTCTCTGCGGATGAGGCAAAAAAACCAAGAAGAAATCGCTATACCTAATATCCGCCTCCTCAATGTATGTTTTGGGATTATTATTTATTTTTTTAATCATTATTTTTTTCAACACTTTATTTAAAAATTCCGCCCGCAAAATCATCTCCAAAAATTTTTCCAAAAAACTTTTTATAAACATCTGAAATCGTGACACTATCAATTTGGACTGTACGCGACGAAATTTAAAATTCGGTTTAAATCTTTTAATCCATTTTTTATTCTCCTCAATTAATTTATTCTTTATATTTTGTTGTCCCAACAATTGCTGAGAAGCTAAAATCTCATTGGCGGCAAATTCATTTCTCTCCTGAAATTCCAATCTGTCCTCAACCATAAATTGATTTAAACAAAACCTGTCTCTAATATATTTTCCAAATCTTCTCTTACGAACAAAGTTCAACCAAATCGATAGAACAAATCTTCCCAACCAAATTCTATCTTTCTTCATTACCACCAATACATCCCAATCACTATCCGTCCCCCCTCTCTTCATAGCCAATGTCCCTGTCAACATCAATCCCTCCAAATACGGTAACCACCCCAATCGATCAGACCATCTTTTGGCCTGTTTAATTTTATCGGTGGAAATTTTGTTTTTTTGAATTTGATGCTTGTAAATAACTCCTCGCTTCCAATCCCGATTAACCGCTCCCGACACTCTCCAAAAACCGTTTTTAAAATAAACCTTTTTTTGCTTTTTTAAAAAATCCAACCCTTCCACCACCTTTGCCGGTGAAATTCTTTCCGACTTCCGTTTTACGCTGAGCAAATGCTTCCACACAAAAAAAGTTGTTGGACAATAATCCAAAGCATTGTAATAAGCCACCGTAAAAATAATATCTTTCAAATATTCCCTCTCGCCATTATCAACACTCCCCTCTTCACCTCGTTGAGCTATTTCGTGTTGAGCTGTTTCGTTTTTATTTACTTTCTTTGTATTTTTCATTTTTTATTTTACCCCCTCGTCACCATAATAAAATTAATCCTCTATTCCAATGATTTTTTCTTCATTCAATCGGTAATTTTATTATAACAAAAAAAGCAAAAAGAAAAAAGTAAAAAAAGTAAAAAATAGAAAAATTTTAAACACCTGCCAACCAAAATCCAATTTTCAAACTCATCTTTAACACCAAGTCAATTTTTAACATTAAATCATTGAAAATTACTTTCGACCCTGCCTCGCCAAAGGCAGGTTTCAACTTTATAAACTTTACGAACTCAAGACCGACGCATAGTAATCGCAACCGGCGAGTGCCGGTTAAAATTTAACATTACTTTCAATTTTACGAACTTTATCTATTTCAACAAATCATCTCCGCATTAATTTACGCTCACTTCAACAACTTCCCCGTAGCTGTCTTGGCCTTTAACAATTTTTCCGGCGTCCCTTGGAAAACGATTTCTCCACCGGCGCTACCCCCATCGGGACCAAGTTCTATCACCCAATCACTGGCGCAAATAACATCAGAAT
>CAYORE010000059.1:0-6115 GCA_964406325.1 uncultured Bdellovibrionales bacterium
CAAGGATGGATTAATTCATATTTCTAATCTTTCTAAAGAACGAGTCGGCAAAGTAGAAGATGTTGTTAAAGAAGGAGAAACGGTTAAAGTAAAAGTAATGGAAGTTCAAGACAGCGGAAAAATCGGCTTACGACTGATTGAGGTTGTAAAATAGTTGACGAAACACCAAATATCAAACATCGCCAAAAACAATCAAAAAAAGAAAGGTGGCCGAAGGCCACCTTTCTTTTTTTGAAAAATTAAGTTATAATGAAAACAGAAAAAACAAAGCCCTTGAACACTAATTTTTAAATTCAGTGTTAGTATTGACTTATGTCAGAAAGCATGGTTGGTACGGCTTTTAATAAAATAAAAACAAAAAATGTTTGGACCAAAAAAACAAAAATCAACCAAAAAACAAGTGGGAATCAGCGTCAAAACAATGGAAAGTGACTTAAAAGGAGAAGGTGGTAAAAATGTTGCTGTTGAATATGATGGCGGACAATCGGAGACAAAAAATGCCAATGAAAGTCCATCTGACAACACTATGATAAAACAAGCGGAAAACCCCCAATCAAAGGAGGATTTTCATTCTCCCTTTAATAACAATGGTCCGGAAGAGAACTTGTCTGTAAACAAAGAGCAAGCAACAATACCTCAAAAAAAGGGAATTGATAACACCGGCACCGGCATTGCTCGAGGAACATTTCCTAAAACACCTTCTGGATCAGAAAGTTTAATGACTGAACAGCCCCCAACAAAAAAAATTGACAATAATATTCCATTTGCCGGAGAGAATAAATCGGAGGATTCCGCAATACTCTCTGCTGACAAACAAGGATCATCGGAAACGCCTTTTTTACACACGGCAACCGGTATGCCTTTGGATAATCAAAAAGACAAACCAACTATTTCTCAAACGAAAAATAAACCGCAAATTTCTCAAAAAAACTCCCATTCCATTATCTGGATAATCGCTTTCATTTTGATATTAGCCTCAATTTTATTGGGAGGATATTATTTTTATATGACCAAAGACAGTAAAAAAGAACCACAACAACCCCCTAAAAACAACACTAAGAAAGATGTTGGTGCTACAAACACTAAAACCGATACGACAAATAAGGCAACAGAGGTGGATAATGGCAATCAGAATACAAATTCCACCCAACCTGATCCTTCAGATAACAATCAAAATAACAACCTCCCTCCCGAGAGCCAAAAAGTTATTGATAGATTTATAACCACCGAGAATACTTTTGAGAGCGACTTAAAAGCGTTTATCACCGATTTAAAAACACAAGACAACACAACAGCCCTAAGCAACGGGTTACTTGTCTCCCCAATGAAAAATGCGGAAACACCGTTGGTGGCATCTGAACTTTTGAAAGCTGTTGCTATGGACGATGTTTTAACCGCAAGTGATTTAAAAATGACCACTAAACTATTCGTTGCCAAAGATAATAGTCTTGTTAGAGTGGCGTTAATGTTTGAGCTGAAAGATGGTGTTGATGATAAAATTGTCAAAAATCAAATAATTCAAAAAGAAGATGTCTTGCCGGCAAAAATGATTACACTTTTTGTTGACGGAGAAAAACCGACCTTACCAACAGATGTTAAATTTGCCGTCAATCCGAACAATCAAAATTCAAGATATTTTAATTATAATCCTCCCCAAACCATCTCTTCTGTAGATTGGAATATTCTTGATTTGGGACAAGGGAAAATCATTTATTTTGCCACCTCTAAAAATTTAGCCGAAAAAATAACCGATTATTTTATGAAAGTTGTGGCAAAATAGGGTGGAAAAGTGACTGTGGATAAGTTGTTGATAATTTTTAACGGTCCGAAAAGTCTTTGGTTGAGGGAAAAAATAGAAATCATTTTGATAAGGAGTTGGCGTATTTGACCTCGTCCCCAAAAAATGCTATAATGTATATGTAAGTGAGAGGGGCAACAAAAAACTTCTCAACAAACAAAAATAAATTGAGTTCTTTACAAAATATTTCCGCTGTTTATGGCAGAAGAGTTTCAGTCACAATTTCCCCCTATTTGTGACTGAAATTCTTCTGCTGTATTAAGACAATGAGGATCAACGCATCCTTCCGGGAGTCTTAATTTTTTGTAATTTTTTCAAAAACAAAAACAAAAAATAACAAGCAAAAACAAAAATAAAAAGGACGCATTACCCGATAAGAACTCAACAAGTGAGGATTTATCGGGTAGTGGGTCCACCTTCAAAAGGGATGTTTAATTATTTTAAATAAACAACCCTACAGCGGAAGAAACTAAATGGACCCGGACCATTCTCTCCCGACAAAAACTTAACATCTTTTGAATCACCCTTCAAAAAATAGTTTTTGCCGGTACAACCGGTGGCGGTGCGCCACTAAATATCATTTTGGGCGTTCACCGCCCCGGTAACCAATCCAAAAGGTTATCAAGACACCGGTAGAAAAATAAAAAAGAAGAAGCAAGAGGAAAGAAGCGCTGAAAGGCGGTTTTTTTGTATTTGAATGATTAAATAAAATTAAAAATGAATTACCCTTGATTTATTTTCAAAAATAATCTACCATTTAAGCTGTTTGTAAGATTGAAAACCGTGAGTCTGTTTAAAAAATCATTTAAAGCCCAGAATATGTCAAAAATAGACAATCAACAAAAAATTATAACACTCGGACCGAAATTCAGTTATTCTTATAATTTATCCGCTAAATATTTTTCCGATAAAAATATTATCACCGCTAATACCATCAGTGAAATTTTTCAAAAGACAAGCGGAAGGGTGCACGGAATTGTTCCTATAGAGAATATGCTCAACGGATCAATTCGGGAGACATTTTTAAATTTAAAAAATACCAATATTAAAATATTCCGAGCTTTTGATTTTAAAATAGAGCACATTTTAGCGGGACAAAACAAAAACTTTACAACTGTGGCCTCTCACGCTCAACCGTTAATTCAATGCGGTAAATTTGTGGATACTCTACGGAAAAAAGGAGTGGAAATAATGGAAGTCAGTTCTTCCTCCAAAGCAATGCAAATGTCTCAGAAGGATAGACAAATTGCCGCCATCGGTAGTGTGTCGGCCGCCGAATATTACACCGTGCCAATCATCAAAAAAAACATCTCCAATCAAGACGGTAACTATACCAGATTTATTGAGATTGGCAAAGGAAAAATTAACAAAAAAGGAAGTAAAACCTCTTTGATTATTTCCCCAAATGTTGATCGTTCCGGCTTGCTTTTTGAAATTTTAGCCGTTTTTAAAATTAAAGAGTTGAATTTAACTAAAATAGAGTCAATTTCCACCGGCAAGGGTATTAATAATTATATGTTTTATATTGATATTGACAGTTCTTTGGAGAGCAGTAGGATGCAAGAAGCGATACAATTTTTACAAACATTTGTAGAAATAAATATCTTAGGCAGTTATGATATTTTAAGCGATTAAACAAATTTTTCAAAATAATGAGCAAGAATATTTCTTCAAAAATGTCTCAGATGTCAGTTAGTGGCATCAGGCAAGTTTTTGAATTATCCCAAAAATTAAAAAACCCTTTAAATTTAAGTATTGGTAAGCCGGATTTTCCCGTACCGGAAAATATTAAAAAAGTTGCTCAAAAGGCCATCCAAGAAAATAAAAATGATTACTCTTTAACCTTCGGTTTACCGGAGTTGCGTCAAGCGGTTGCCAAAAAATTACGCCAAAAAAACAAAATCAAACAAGCTACCGCCCAAAATACCATAATCACTTCCGCCGTTTCCGGAGGGCTCACCGTTGTTTTGCCAACTCTAATCAATCCCGGAGATGAAGTTATTCTTTTTGATCCTTATTTTGTGGGCTACAAGCAGTTAATTTTACTTTTTAACGGTATTCCTAAAATTGTTCCCAAAAATGATGATTTTTCTTTAAACATTCAGGCATTGCGTCAAGCAATTACTTCCAAAACAAAAGTTATCATCATAAATACTCCGGAAAATCCCACCGGACACATTTGGAATAAGAAAGAATTACAACAACTCGCCTCTCTTGCCGAAAAACACAATATTCCCGTTATTGCCGATGAAATTTATGAAGATTTTATTTACGATAATCACCGGCACATCTCTCTGTCTTCAATTTATAAAAACACTATCACTTTGGGAGGTTTCTCCAAATCCCACGCTATGACCGGTTGGCGAATTGGTTGGCTCAACGCTCCGACAGAGATTATTCAAGAGATAATGAAAGTTCAACAGTATACTTTTGTTTGTCCCCCAACGCCGTTTCAATATGCCGGGCTGGAAGCTTTGCGAACGGATATTTCCCCTTTTGTTGATAGATATGAAAAAAGAGCGAAATTGATTTATCAAGGACTGCAAAAACGGTATTCTTTAACTTCTCCCCAAGGAGCATTTTATTTTTTTATTAAATACCCCTACAATCCTCAAAAATTTATTCAAGATTGTTTGGCACACAATTTATTGTTAATACCCGGAGAAGTTTTTAGCGAAAAAAACACTCATTTTCGTTTATCTTTCGTCGCTCCTCAATCGGATTTAAAACAAGCTATTAAAATTCTTAACAATCTGGCAGTCCCCTTAAGCGTTTAAAAACAATTTTTTACACACCAAATATTTTTAGGTCTTAAATCCTAAAACGCCTAAATGCAAAAGCGAACGCAAAAATCCCCTTGAGGGGGATTTTTGCGTTTAGGGACAAGCTTAATTCCTTTAAAGAATAAAATCACTTCTTAATCCATAAAATAATTTTTTCATCGCCAAAAGATACTTCTTTTTCCAAATCATACTCTCCCGGCTTTCCGGAAGTAATATTATCAGCCAAAGTTTCTTTGGCAATTAAATTGCCAAATTTGACAAACACTTCCGACAATCCATCATAATTCACTTTTATTCGGTCATCAAGTTGATAGTCCGCCTCTTTACGCATTTGTTGAATGGCGCGAATAATTTCCCGGGCTTGTCCTTCCAATTTTAAGTCCTCCGTAATTTCCGTATTCAACATAATTTTCACCCCGTTTATCTCGCTCATATTTTTGGCATTTTCGTCAAATTCAAAATCTTCAACTTCAACATTTTTAACATTTAATTCTTCTTTGATAATTTCCATAAATTCTTCCCCAATTTCCGCTTTTCCACTTTCAATCTTCAGACCGCCCAATGGTTGCCGAACTTTTATTTGCGTTCGGGCTCGCAACTTCAATCCTTCACTGATAATATCTCGCACAAACTGCATTTGCTTGTTTAATTTCTCGTCAATCAGGTCTTCATTGACAACAGGATAGTCTTGTAAATGCACAGATTCTTCATCGGTTAAGTTTTTGTAAATCTCTTCCGCCAAGTAAGGAGCAAAAGGAGCAATGGTTTTGGAAAGTTCCACTAAAACATAATGTAAGGTTGCGTAAGCTTCATTTTTATCACCATCATTTTCCGATTTCCAAAATCTTTTTCTACTGCGACGGATATACCAATTGGAAAGATTATCCACGAAAGGAACAAACTTTCTGGTTGCCTGCATTAGGTGATAATTTTCCATCTCTTCATCAACCTCTTTTATCAACTGGTGCAATTCGGAAATAAGCCACTTATCCAAAATATTTTTTTGACTCCCGGTTTCCACTTTTTGGTTTTCTACTGACCAACGGTCTATATTGGCATACATTACAAAAAAACTGTAACTCTGCCAAAGCATTCGGAAAGTTCCTCGGGCGATTTCCGCCAAGTCTTTTTCGCTAAAATTCAAATCCTGAGCATTAACCACCGGCGACTGTGCCAAATAAAACTTCAAAGGATCAGCCCCATATTTATTAACCATTTCCATTGGGTCCGGATAATTTTGTAACTTTTTAGACATTTTCTGTCCGTCTTCCGCCAAAACAATTCCGTTGACAATTACATTTTTAAAGGCCTTTTTGTTAAAAATGCCTCCGGCGATAATATGTAAGTAGTAAAACCAAGCTCTGGTCTGATCAATCCCTTCGGCGATAAAATCAGCCGGAAAACTTTTCTCAAACTCTTCCTTATTATCAAAAGGGTAGTGGGCTTGACCGTAGGGCATTGAACCACTGTCAAACCAAGTGTCCAAAACATCCGGTACCCGTCGCATTTCTCCGCCACATTTTTCACACTTGAA
>CAYORE010000060.1:0-7487 GCA_964406325.1 uncultured Bdellovibrionales bacterium
AATTTTATTCAAGCCGCCCTCCTCCAAGATCGGAAATCTCAATGTCAAAGACAAAGTTGATAACCCTTCTCTTTGCAATAGCCACAAACCGAAAGTAACCGGAATGGTAACCAACAGCAACATCGCCAAAGCATTATCACCTAACTGTAAGAATAAATTACTTCCCAAGAAACCGGTAATCTGCCCGTTTATTTTACCGGAAAAAACATTTCCGAAAATTTCCTTGCTAAAACCGATTCCGTTGGAAAATTTCCATCCAAAAAACATTGCCATTAAACCGAAAAAAGATTGCCAAACTCCGATTAAAGAAATCGTTAAGAAAAACCTCTCCAACCTGCGCAAGGTCTGAAAAAAATATTGTAAAGAAACAATAATCAATGGGTAAACCGAGAAAACCGTAACCAGTTGATAAAAAGTTACTTGATTAATTTCCTTCCCTAAAGCAAACTCTCCTTTCAACGCACTCACCGCTACCGCCCAAACGACCAAAGCGCTCCAATAATAAAATAAAGGAAAAATCTTAATTCTCTGTTTATCCAACAAAAAATTAATCAACCCGATTAAAGCTAAAACGAGAGTTATAACCTCCGTTAAAGTGGCTAAATTATCCGCCAAATAAACAGTGGGAAAAGTTGTAATAATAAACAAAGAAAAAATCCAACCAAGATGAAAACTCTTCTGAAAAATAGCTAGATCAATAAAAATAACCAACACCAAAAAAGCCAAAGTCAAATTCAAGGAAAGGGCTAAAATAAACGAAAAAGCCACCAATCCCAACATAACGGTCGTCAGCTCCTTGTTTTTGATAAGTTGTGCCAAATATTTTTGCATTAATTGCAAATTTTATTATTCCTTAATTCAAAGAGATTGCCTCCAAACTCTACTCAATTTCACCACCTAATTGCCGATTACCGATTGCTGAAAATCAAAATTTGAACATAATCCCTTGACTGCAAATTGTAACATATTTTTATTTAATTGTCAATCTATTTGGTGGCATAAGTTGATTTTTATGTTATACTGATTATAAGACCATTAAGCAAAAAAACGGAAAAGAAATGCTTAAACGCTTTTTTGATAAATTAAAATTTAATTCTTTTCTATGAAAATCATAACAATCAGCGGAATTGACGGCTCGGGAAAAAGTACTCAACTTAAAAAATTGGAAGAATATTTAGCCAAGCGAAAAAAGAAAACTGTTTTTTTTCATGCGGTTACCTTTTCTCTGATTAACAATCTTCTCTGGAAAAAAAGACAACGCCAAACGGAAAAATACAAACGACAAAAAAACGAAAATCTTAATCAGGCAACAATTTTTGACCATTCGCCCAAAGCGGTGACCTCCGGAAATTATTTGACAATTCTTGCCAGAAAAATAATTCTCCTAATCGATATTCTTCGCTTTAAGTCATTTATCAAAAAAAAGAAAAAGGAAGGAACCGATTATTTACTCAGCGATCGTTATTTTTACGATCAAATTATCAATATTCTTTACCTTTCTTACAAAAAAAGAATTCTCGGAGAACTGATTCAGCCCAAAGGCAAAAAGATAAACATCAAATTATCACCCTTATTAAAACTGGCCGACAAACTCATTCCCTCTCCGCAAAAAAGCTTTTTTTTAGATGTTCCTCCGGATACCGCCCTATCTCGAGATAGAAAAATTGAACAAGGGAAAGAATACCTGGTCATCAAAAGAGTATTATATAAAAAATTTCTCCCTCACTGGAACATCTCTCTTCTTGAAGGAACCGGTAATCGAGAGGACATTCAGCAAACCATTCGGGAAGCTCTCTCAAAATCTCCGACTACTTCAACTTTTCCAACTTCTTCTCTCAACAATTAACCTCCCATCATAATGTCACTTATTAAAGCATCTTTTTGGTTAACTTTATCAGAATTATTTTTTAATTTATCCGGCTATGTTACCCATGCCGTTTTAGGTCGCACTTTGGGACCGGCGGAATATGGTCGCTACGGTTTGATCATCACCATTTCCACAATGATTGTCGTTTTAATCGGTCGAGGCGTACCGGTGGCAATGAGCAAATACCTCAGCGAGGTTTACAAAAAAAAACCGGGGGAAATCAAGCACATCAAAAAAATAAGCGCTGAAACTCAAATCATTCTCATCGGCTTAACTACCTTGCTCTACTATTTTTCCGCCCCTCTTTTTGCCTATTTACTGAACGACCCCTCCTTAATTCCCCTCTTTAAACTCTCTTCTTTTATTATTCCCTCTTTCGCCGCCGCCAGCTTTTATGTTTACTATTTTACCGGCATTCAAAAATTCAATACTCAATCCGCCTTAAAATTTTTTCGCGGTTTTAGCAAAATATTTTTTATCATCTCTCTTTCAACATTCTTCAGTACCAAAGGAGCAATTATCGGACATGCCTTAGCTCCTCTATCGGTCTTTCTTTTGGCGTTAAGTTTTGATAAAAAAAACCATCGCAAATTAATACCTCCGACAACCATTAAAAAACCGTCCGGAAACTCTGCGCTGACCGCCAATGATAAAAATTTAACCATTCAAAAACTGACTCGCCGAACCTTGCTTAATTTTGCTTGGCCTATTACTTTGTTTATGCTTTTTTATGAAATAATGATCACCATTGACTTGTATATGGTTAAAGCTCTTTTGCAAAACGACACTTTAACCGGCTTCTACAATGCCTCTCTGACCATCGGCCGACTACCTTTTTACGCTTTTTATTTTTTGACAATTATCCTTCTTCCCAAGATATCCGAAACTACTGTCATCAAAAACAATCCGGAAACCAAAAAAGTATTAACCACCGCCATGCGTTTCCTTTTTATGCTCATTATTCCCGCCACCACCCTCCTGGCAATATTCGCTCCCTCCGCTCTCACTTTTTTTTACGGAAGTCCTTATGCTGACGCCACCATCGCCCTGCGTGTTTTATCTATCGGCTTGGGATTTCTAACGATTTTTTACATTTTAGCTTTTGTTCTTAACGGTGCCGGTAAAAATAAAATTCCAATGTGGACTGCCGGTGGAGGAATGATTTTAAATGCCGGTTTAAATTATTTTCTCATCCCTCGCTTTGGCATTTTGGGAGCCGGCCTCGCCACCACCACCACCTCGTTTTTCATAATGATTGTCGCCGTTATTTATACGGAAAAATATATTTCTTCTTTCCTGCAATTCATCCCTCTTTTAAAATATCTGATAACAACCGCCGTAATATCCTTTTTGGCCATCTATCTCCCTCAAGGAAAATTTATCTTCATCTTCTGGTTTATTCTTCTTTTGGTAATTTACTTTATTTTTCTCCGACTATTGCGAGAAATTACCCCCGCCGATTTTAAGCTCTTGCGAAAATCCCTTCAAAAAAATCAAAAATAACTTGACATCTTGTCATTTTTACTCTAAACTAAACATAATAAACACCTGACTTCAATCACCAACAAAGTAAGGTTGAATTTTGATTTGTTTGGTGTTTTTGTTTAATAAACCAGTAAATAATCGTTTGAATTATGTCTTCAGAAAGTAAATACCTTATTTCCATTATTCTTCCCACTTTTAACGAAGCGGATAATGTTTTACCTTTGGTACAAAGAATTAAAGAAGCAATGCAACCGACAAATTATTCTTATGAAATGATTTTTGTTGATGACAGCAATGACCACACTCCGCAAATAATCCAAAAAATCGCCCAAGAAAACACGGAAGTAAAGTTTATTCCCGGAAACAAGCAAGGACTTTCCCCCGCTTTTATCAAGGGCTTTGCCAATGCTCAAGGAAAATACATCGTTTGCATGGACACCGACTTGCAACACCCACCCTCCTTAATTCCCAAACTGATTTCCGAACTGCAAAATAAAAACGAGCTGGTTATTGCCAGTCGTTATATTCCCGGAGGTAGCAATGAAGGGTTGGGAAAATTATGGAGTTTTTACGGATTGTACCGCCGAGCGGTTTCTTTAAGTATGGGCTACCTAACTAAAATTCTTTTCATCCCCATCCGTAAAACCACCGATCCGATGACCGGTTATTTTGCTTTCCAAAAAACCATCATTAAAAATATTGAAATAGAACCGCGAGGTTTTAAAATCTTAGTAGAAATTTTAATGCGTGCCAAACCCAATAAGGTAACGGAAATTCCTTTAAAATTTCAACCCCGAGAAAACGAAGAAAGCAAAGCCACCCTGAAACAGGGATTGGAATTTTTCAAGCATCTTAGTCGTTTATTTATTCAACTGCCGGAAGCCGCTCGTTTTGAAAAATTTTGTTTGGTCGGACTAAGCGGCGTTTTAATCAATTTGGGACTACTCTATCTTTTTGTGGAATTTTTCAATATTCAAAAAACAATCGCTTTCACTGCCTCTATTCTGATTTCCATTTTAACAAATTACTTTTTCAACTCTCGTTTTACTTATCGCGACAATCGCTCTTCCTCTCGTCGTGAAAGTCTTAAACGCCTTAGTTACTATTATGCCTTTTCTTTTCTAACGATGTTTGTTACTTTATCCATCTATCACGAATTAATCAATAACTTTCATCTCTATTATATTTTTTCCGCCCTCCTTGCCATCGCTTTTACCACTGTTCTGAATTTTACATTGGTTACCAAAGTTATCTGGAAGTTACCGGTGGAAATTTAAAAACTTTATTCAAAAATTTGTCTCCACAAATATCTTCGCTGAATGGTGCTGGGATATTTTTTATTCCTGGAAGGCGGAACAATTTTTTTACTTTCCGCCGTAATAAATTCTTCTTTGGGTTTTAAACGATAAACAATCAGAGTCCCGAATTGTTTTTTGTCTTGAATATCAAATTTTTGTACATATCTGGACAATAAGGCCTTCTGATCGGATTGACTTCGTAAAATAATGAAATAATTTCCCTGACGATAAATATTTTTCAAATCCTTACTTAAATAAACAAAAGGAATCTTTTGCAACTCTAAAATTCCCCCAAAGGCGGTCTTATACTCCGGTTGAGCTCGAAAGAAAATCGGGTAATTATTTTGTTGCCACTCCTTCTTCATAAAACCGACAATTTCTTCCATTTGTTCATAGGTAACTCTGGTTTTTTCCTTTAAAATATAATCCTTATGGCTCAAAACAAAATTATCATCCGTTCCCGCTCGAGCCAATTGTCCATAATAACCTCTGAGAAATAACAAATTACTAAACACCAAGAAAAGCAAAATAGCCAACCAAACAGTGGTATATTTATTTTTGGTTTTTAAATTCAACCATCTGACAATCAATCCTAAAAATATGATAAACAACGGAGCTTCCAATAGAAAAAAACGAGGAGCGATATCGTAAGCCAACTTACTGTACAAAACAAACACCACTCCGCTCCAAAGAATAATTAATCGTAAAAAATTCTTTCTTCTTTCTTCCTTTTCTCTATTCCACAAATCCCACCAAGCGAAAATTCCCCAGCCCAACAAAGCCAGGGAAATAATCCCCCTGAAAAATCTGGCGGAACAATGTTCTTTACACCTCAACATATTTCTTTGAGAAAGAGGAGCGAAAGCTAACTGATCTCCGGACAAGATCAGCCAGTTATACCGGGCGTGTAACTCAACACTCCTAACCAAAGTCGCCTTTAAACTGTGTTTTTTTTCATCCGTACTGCGATTTGTTACCACCTTAATAAACTCCTGAATATTCCTCCCTCCGGTTTTATAGTCATTAATAATCAAAGGTGTATTCATAAAAAGAAAAGCCAACACCGCCAATATCCAATATTTTCCGGAAATTTTAGGACGAGTCCAAATCAAATAAATTATCGCTATCACCGGCACGGAAACAAAAGCCAAAAAATGCATTTGAGAAATACCCGCCACTGCCAACGCCGTCACAACCAACCATTTACCATTTTCCCTATCTCCCTTCTTCTTGTCTATTCTTAACAAGGCGTAAGCGAAAAGCGTGGCAAAAAAAGGGATTAAATTGGGATTCCAAGCAAAACGACTGTAAGTTACCAAAAAAATGGAAGTGGAAAATATAGCAGTTAAAACCATTGCCAATCTCCACTCAAAAAATCTTCGCAACAGCAGATAAAATAAAAATATACTGACTATATTCAACAATACTATAATAACGGCACTGGCTATCGGCGTTGCTCCAAACAACAAGGCGCTAAAATATTCCAAATAATACAACAAAGGACCTAATCGCAAAAAAGAACCGGCCGCCCTGGGACCTTGTAGAGGCAACTCTCCGGGACCATATTTCAAGCCGGCCGAAACTACCCGCCAATCCCGAGCCTGATCCAGTTGCCAATGCATCCAGTCTCCAAAATTATAAAATCGCAAAAAAATCCCCAAAATAATTATCAAACCCAAGATAATAAATTTTTTATCCACCTTAAACTTTACCTTTTTCATTTATTTATTTTTATTTTTTACAAAAATTGCTTTCAAACAATTTATCCATCCGTTAACATTTTTAAACTGTTAATGCTTTAAACTGTCAACATTTCCAAACTGTCAAGATATCTCCGGTACATTTCCAGTATATCACTTTTTTTAAAAGTTGCCAGTTTCAACCCCAAATAAACCACTATCTTAAAACTACCAACCACAAGTCTGCCTGCCGAAGGCAGGCTGGTCTAACAGAATGTTTTAATTATAAATACACTAATACTTCTTAAGGAAATTTCTTCAAATATTTTTTTCATACTATTTTTTTATAATCAAATTAATTATTTTTTTTATATCTTCTGTTTTTACCTTCTTATATACTGCTTGATAATTAGTTGTAAATTTTACAGGATTGCTCAAGGAAATAGCTATTCTATAATTATCGGTAGTGTTATTATTGTTATTGTAAATTTTTGCATATACTAAATCACCATAACTCTCACCAATTAGAACATTTCCATCTCCAACCTTATTCTTAACAAAAACTTCAATCGTATATTTATCAAACACATATTTAAATCTATCATCAAAGTCTACATTATTTTGCTTACTGTTATTTAATATACTATCAATAGTTTCCCGTTTAATTCTGCTAAATTTTATATTGTGATATTTTCCATAACTATATGACTCATCATAACAACCTTTATTTAACTCTCTATAATGATGTAAAAAAGATATATCATTTTTACACAATTTCATATCCGCTATTCTAAATTTCAAATCTTGATTACACCAAAACAATCCACCGACTATCAGTAGAAAAATCACTGTAACAACAAAAGTTTTTTTCTTCTTCAACTTCATAAAAAATTTAAATTACTTAAATTCCTAAAATCTTACCTCACTTTATACCTCATCATCCTCTATTTTTCTTTCTTTGTCAATCAAAATCCAATCCTCAAAATCATTTAAAAACTAACTTTTAATTGTCATTTTCTTCTTCCGATATTTTTTCTTGGAAAGTCTTTTGCATTCCTTTTTTAAATACACTTCGTTACAAGTGTAATCACGATTCAAAGTTGTTATCCAATTGGAATCGTTATGATGTTCGGCCACCTCATAAATATCCCCGTTGAA
>CAYORE010000061.1:0-13512 GCA_964406325.1 uncultured Bdellovibrionales bacterium
ATAGCTATTATTTGTTTTGTTTTCGTTTCCATTGAACCACCCTTTAGATGTTATTTTGCTTGTCTGGGAATTTTATCTTTTCATATTATATCATAAAATGCAGGAAAGAAAAACTGTTTGTAAATTAAAGTTATCCACAGGAAAATCAATAATTGTAAAATTATTTAAATCGTAAGTGGAAAACCATTTTTACAAAACATCCACCCCCGCTTTTCGTAAGGACATCTTTATTTTATCCCTGGCCTGAGCCGTCTTAACGAAACTTAACCAATCTCTACTTGGCAACTTGGGATTTTTACTGGTAATAACCTCTACCAGATCACCGTTAACTAATGCCGTATCCAAAGAAGACATCTTTCCATTAATCTTCACTCCGCTGGTCTTATCACCGATTTCCGAATGAATCTTATAAGCAAAATCTATCGGAGTTGCCCCCTCCGGCAATTCCACTACATCACCATTGGGAGTGAAGACAAAAATATGATTTTTAAAAAAATCAATTTTTAGAGATTGCCAAAACTCATCAGTCCCTCCTCCTGTTTGCCTATGCCACTCCTTCAACTGCTTCACCCAATCAATTTTCTGCTCCGGCACTTTTGGCGGATGCTGATCACCAAAAATAAATTTCTTCCATCCTCCGCTTTTTTGCTGATCATAAATCCAATGAGCGGCAATACCGTACTCCGCCTCATCGTGCATTTGTTCCGTTCTAATTTGCACTTCTAAAATTTTACCCTGCGGACCAAAAATTGTCGTATGAATTGATTTATATCCATTAGGTTTCGGTAGAGAAATATAATCCTTAATTCTTCCAATTAGTGGCTTATAGTTTTTATGTACCACCCCCAACACTTCATAACAATCTGCTATTTTCGGCACTACAATTCTCACCGCTGCCAAATCATAAATCTTTTCTATATCATTATCATACCGTTGCAACTTATTGTACAAACTGTAATAATGCTTGGCTCTTCCGTGAATATCCAAAAAATCAATTCCTTCCTCTTTTAGTTTCTTTTTTAAAGTTTTAATAACTTCATTAACATATTTTTCCCGCAAAGAATAAACCTCCTTCTCCAACTCTAAAACATATTTATAATTTCGCGGGTCAAGATACTTAAAACACAAATCCTCTAAACGACCCTTTACCTCTCCAATACCCAAACGATTGGCAATAGGCACAAAAATTTCCATCGTTTCCTTAGCTATTCTTTGCTGTTTTTCCTTGGGTAAAGCCGATAGAGTTTCCATATTATGCAAGCGGTCGGCCAATTTAATCAAAATCACTCTGATGTCCGCCGCCATAGCCAAAAACATTTTTTGTAAATTATTCAAATAATAATCGTCATCGCTACCTTTCAACTGAACCTTGCTCAATTTACTTACTCCTTCCACAATAAAGGCCACCTCCTTACCAAATTCCTTTCTTATTTCTTCCAATGACACTTCCGTATCTTCATAAACATCGTGCAATAAAGCCGCCGAAACAGTTATGGAACCCAATCCCATTTTTACCAAAGTCTTTGCCGTTTCCACACAATGCACAAAATAATCATCACCGGACGCCCTTTTTTGTCCTTGATGCGCCTTTTTGGCAAATCCATAGGCCTTTCTAATCCGTCGTTGCTGTTCTTCGGAAAAAGGCACTTTTCTAATTTTCAATAATTCCTCAACAGTCATAAAAATAACGAATTAAAAATTTAAACTTATTTCAATTCATCAATCCCTCCTTCGTTCCAAGGATGACACCTGGCAATTCTCCTTCCTCCCATTACCAGCCCTCGCCGAACACCATATTTTTCCACCGCTTGAATCGTATAATCGGAACAACGAGGATAAAAACGACAAGTGGGCTGTCGTCGATAAATCCTTCCCGGCCAGCCACTATCCAAAGACAAAAATTTTTGATAAAACCTTATCAACAAAATCACACTTTTTTTCATTGGTTTTCTTAAATTTAATAATCTGCTATAATTAGTATAGCTTAAGATAATACAAAAATCAAAAATAAAATGCTTAAAACGATAAAAAATAAAAACATTTCGTGGAGCCACATTCAAAACCCCAACAAAAAAGATTGGGACTTTTTGGAAACAAAATTACAAATACCAACAAATATTATGTTGGAAATGACGGAAAAAATTCAACAACCTCGCCTGGAGGAATTTGCAGACAATCTATATATCAATATCAATGTCCCTCTATTTAATCGCTTAAAACAAACAACCGAAGCGGGAGATTTACACATCTTTCTCACCTCACAAGGATTAACCACTGTCATTTTCAAGCCCAATTTGCCCGTCAAAAGCATTTTTCATCACCTGGAAAAAAGCGAACGCTTTCGTCAAAAAATTATGATAAAAGATAATGGTTATTTCTTAATCAACTTTTTAACGGAACTGACAAATCTTTCTTTTGATAAAATTAACCATATCAATGAAAATATTGATTGGGTAAAGGAAACAATTTTTGAAGAAGACAACGACAATGATACAGTCCGTGAAATTTCCAAAATAAAGTTAGATATTTTGATGTTTCAAAGGATTTTAAAACCGCAAAAAAATATTCTGGAAACCCTATTGCAAGAAAAGTATCCCCCAATCAATACTCCGGAAAAAATTTCCCTCATCCACCAATTAATCAGAACAAACATTAAAGTTTGGAATAGTATTGAAAGTGCTCAGGAAATTATTGAATCTTTGGAAGTAACCAACAACTCTATTGTTTCTTTTAAATTAAACAACACTATGCGTTTTTTGGCGGCGGTTTCTTTAATAACTTTTGCAATGTCCGTTACTTTGGGAATTTTTACCCTCATTCCCTTCGGCAGTTTCGGCGTCGCCCATGAATTTATCAAATTTTGGCTTGCCCTATTTAGTCTTTTCTTTATCGCTGTCTTATCTTTTTGGCTTTTCCGCAAAAAAAGATGGTTCTAAAAACCGACTTGGGTTCTTAACCAATAATTATCATATTTACGAATTATTGACCGACGAATACCGGTCTTGGTCAATAAATGTCAACTTCAACCCTACAAACTAAATTTTTAACATTTTAACATTAAATCATTTAAATTTAAAATTGATTTATAATTCTTGACCGGCGAATGCTCGGTTTTAACCGGCGAATGCTGGTCTTGACCGGCGAATACTCGGTTAAAATTACTTTTGACTTTACAAACCTTACAGATTTCGTAAGTCACAAACTAATCACCCAACTCTTCAACCAACCTCTTCCACTCTTCAATTTTTAAATTCTCCGCCCGTATATTCAAGTCTAAATCCATCATTTGAAAAATGTCTTCCAACTTATTCCTGTCAATCTGTAAACCATTGGTTAAATTTTTTAACAACCTCTTTCGAGGCGAAGAAAAACCGATTTTAATTATTTGAAAAAATTTTTTCTCATTTTTTTTGTCAATTTCCGTACCATTCCAAGGTTTTATTTTTAAAATCGCCGAATCAACTTTTGGAATTGGATCAAACGCCTCCCGAGAAACATAATCAACTATTTCCACCCGACCATAATATTGCACCGATAAAGACAAAATGCTTTGCCGATTGTGTTGAGCCACAATTCTCTCCGCCACCTCCTTTTGCACTAATAAAACAATTATCTTTGCCAGAGGTTTTTGTTGAAATAACAATCTCAATATCCTACCGGTAATATAATAAGGGATATTGGCAATCACTTTATAACCAGCTTCAGCAAAACCGTTTTCTTCCAAAATTTTCGGCAAATTAACATCCAAAATATCCGCAAAATACAGCTGCAACAAGTCAGACCGGCGATAAATTTTTTGCAAAGGACTGTTTTGATTTCTCATTCGTTCGTCTTTTTCTATCGCTACAACTTTACCAACTTTCTCCAAAAGTTTTTTAGTTAAAGCTCCCGCTCCCGGACCAATTTCCAAAACATTATCACTGTCAGACAATTCCCCAGCCAAAATTATTTTATCCAAAACTTCCTCATCTTTCAAAAAATTTTGCCCCAACGATTTCTTTTTAATGATTTTCATAGTATTTTTTAGTTAACATCCAGCAAACGCGGCGAAGCCGCGTTATTTGTAGATTTGTAGTTGATTCGTAGTTTCGTGGGGTTTACTATCCTCCCCCGACAATTCCAATCATCAGCCCAATTATCGCCACCACAGCGTTTAAAATCCAAAATCGCACCGTTACTTTCGTTTCCGGCCAGCCCAAGGCCTCAAAATGGTGATGAATTGGCGCCGCCAAAAAAACTTTTTTTCCCAGAAACTTCTTACTGGCCAACTGAATGAAAACCGACAAAGTTTCCGCTAAGTAAATGCTTACCAAAAATGGCAAGACTAAAACCGAATTTAATAACAAAGCCACCACCCCTAAGGTCGCTCCCAAAGAAAACGCTCCCGTATCTCCCATAAAAAATCGTGCCGGATAAAAGTTAAACCACAAAAATGCCAGTAAAGCCCCCGCCACCGCTCCGCAAAAACCGGCCAAATCCATCCTTCCCTGAAAAAAAGCTATTACCGCAAAGGCGGTAAAAGCCTGAATTAAAATACCGGCATTTAAACCGTCTAATCCATCCGCCTCATTGGAAGAAAATGCTGTGGCCGCCACAATAAACATAAACAAAGGAATATACCAAGCACCAATTTCCAAATCTCCCATTGCCGGAATATGAATAGTGCTCCAGCCCAACTTAGTGTAAAACCACCAAGCTCCCAAAAAAGCAAATGTTAGCAACCAAATCATTCGCCAAGTAAACTGCATTCCTCCACCCTTATTACCGCCAATACCCTTAATACTCATCCAATCATCAGCTAAGCCCAATAAAGCGGTTGTCAACAAAGCAAACAAAGGCAACCAGGTTTGACTACGAGAAACAAAATCCAAACGACTAATCCAAACATTATGAAACACTTCGGATAAAAATGGCGCCAACCACCTCAAGGCCAATGCTAAAATGATCACTGAACCCCAAATTAGAACTCCACCCATCGTAGGCGTTCCATTTTTATGTGAGTGTAATTTACCCACGAAAGTCAACTTCTTCCCATCAACGGATTTATCTTTAATTTTAATTCCTATTTTATATTTATACAAAATATGCGCCCAAAGGGGAGTGAAAACCATCGTTAAAGCAAAAGACAAAGACGCCAAAACAACAATTTTAGCCACCGCCAACACTTCCGGAATTGTTTCAATATGAGCAATCTGCATGTTATTAAATATTTACAAACCTATTGTTCCCTCTTAAAAAATTCAATCTTGTCTCATTTATTACTTCCATTCATAATTCTCAAATACCCAATCAAATAATTTCTGCATATCTTCAAAACGATAAGGGTCATTTAAAATCACTCCCACCACCTTTCTTTTTTTATCAACGGGATTTTCCGCCACCATCATCAAGGTTTTACCGGCATCATAAGTAAACCCGGTCTTAGCTCCAACACAATTGGGCATTGTATCAAATAAAATATTGGTGGTGGCAAAACGATGTTTCATTTTACCATCAACAGAATTAAACCACTTTTCCTTAATCTGAAAAGATTTCCAGATTTGACTATATTTTTTATTTTTCAAACCATAAACCGAAATTAAAGCAACATCCTTGGCGCTGGAATAACAATCTTGAGGATGATCATCTTCGTCCAAACCGGTTGGATTGCAAAAATGTGTATTTTTTAATCCGATTTCCTTGGCTTTCTTATTCATTAAATCAGCAAATTTTTTTTGTGAACCGGCAACATGTTTAGCCAGTGCCACCGCCGCATCGTTAGCACTGTTAACCAACATAGCTTGAAACAAATGCTTGGCCTTCACTTTTTCCCCAACCTTCAAAGTGTCCGAAAAACAATAAGTACTACTGGGACAACCGATAATGCTGGTTGGTGTCCGACAAACTTCATTATCAATGGTGACAACTTCTTGCTCCAAATTCTTAATATTATCCAAAACCACCAAGGCGGTCATCATTTTGGTTAAAGAAGCAATGGGCATTTTCTTATCGGCATTTTGATTATGTAAAACCTCCTCACTATCAACATCTATGGCTACCGCCGCCTTGGCGCGCACATAAGTATTGCCCACCTCTTCTTTTTTCTGAGGAATTATCTCAGCTTTATTTAAGTCGCTTAAAACCCCCACCGTTTCGGGAACTAAAGCATTGTCCAAGATGGAATTTTCATCAACTACTCCCCTTAAAGATTGCTCCCGAGCAACCGCCTTGGTCTCAACTTGCTTATCAACGGAAATTCTCGCCCCCATAACATCAACCGATTGAACATCATTTACCTTCAGATAATCGGAAGTCAAAAAAACCCATGCTGTAATGGATAAAATAAATATTAAAAGACTGCCAACATTAATCCAAACTGCTTTTCTCATAAATCCCCCTTATAACTTTTTGCAAAATATTTTTTACCACAACCAGATACTGTCGTCTTATTTTTAAATATTATTTCCAAAAAGTTGATAATTAAATAATTAACAATTAATTTAAAAAATTTTCCAAAATCAAATTCGTCATCATGGAACTATTTACAAATATTACCCCTTTTCCAGACATCAGAAGTCCGACCAACAAAAAATTACAAATGAAAAATTGACGAAAACCGAGATTTGAAAACAATCTTATTACGGGAGAATATCGTTTTCACTTTCCCTACTTCTCCTCCTCTCCAACATCATCGCCGGTATCATCTTCCACTACTAACTTCTCCTTTAATTTTTCATAATCTTTTAATTCCCGAACACTTTTCAATCCCAGTCCCTTTAAAAACTCAAAACTAACCTCATACAAATAAGACCGACTATCTAAAGGATTTTCCTTCCTTTCCACAATTCCTCGCAAAGACAAAGTTCGCAAAGCAAAACTGCAATTTACCCCCCTAATATGTTCAATTTGCGCCCGAGTTACCGGACCGCGATAAGCCACTACCGCCAGGGTTTCCAAGGTTGCTCGTGATAACTCTTCATTAAACGCTTTACCCAAAAACTTCGCCACCTCTTCGGCAAATTTCGGTTTGCTTACCAATTGTATTTTACTACCCTTTTCCATAATTTGCAAACCACTATCCGAACGACTATATTTCTCATTTAACAAAGCCATTTCTTCCGACCATTTCTTTTTGGTAATTTTTAAAAAAGATCTTATTTTTTCAGTCGCCACCGGCTCACCGGCAACAAAAAGCAATGCCTCAATTTCCCCCATTTTTGAATTTTCCGCCTTTTTTTTCATAAAAATTATCTTATTTTTTAACTATTTCAACCAAAACATTTTATCTGTACCAACAACTTGGCAAACAGCCACTTATGGAATTGTTTCCAAACTAAGTTCTTGTATTAAAAATTATACCTCCTTTTTTTCTATTAAAATATCCTCAAAAGCACCTTCCTGCTTAACGGTAATAAATTTTTGCTTCAACATTTCCAAAATAGCCAAAAAGGAAACCACTACTTCCACTTTATTTTTGGCATCCTTCACTGTTTCGTTAAAACTAATTTTGGTACGCTTTACAATATTATTTCGCAATTCGGTGATTTTTTCTTCCAAACTAACCACCTCTTCCCACACTTCCTCCGCCAACTCCTTTTGGTCTTCTTCATTTTCTTCAATGACACTTTTAATCATCGCGTAAAGATCATCCTTGCCAACATCCGGCATCTTAGTTTGCACCGGAGTAATATCCGATTCCTTTTTGGCAAAAGATATATTTTGTTTTAACCACTCCCCTCCAATCCACCGAGCAACCTCTTTGAATCGCCGATACTCCCGCAAGCGTTCTTCTAAATCTTCAATTTCCTCCTCTTCTTCTTTGGTAAACTCAAAGAAAGGTAATAGAGCTTTTGATTTTATTAAAATTAAATGGGAAGCAATTAAAAGAAATTCACTTAAGTTGGTCAAATTAATATCCCGTCCGCTTTCCACATAAGCCAAAAAATCATCAGCTACCTGCGCCAACGAAACTGTGGTAATATCCAATTTTTCTTTTTCAATCAACTCCAACAATAATGGCAACGGCCCTTCAAATTGTTGTAGCTTTACTTGATATGACACTGTATTTAATTTTAAGTTTTAACCTCCTCCTCCCTTTCAACTTTCTAAGTATATCACAATTTTAAAAAATAAAAAATGCCCACAAGTTTATTGAAAGGTAACTTGTGGGCAAAATTTCATTCCTTTTTACCTTTTCTTCTTCATCACCTTAATCCCCAATTCATCTAATTGTTCTGAAGAAACTTCCGCAGGACTATCCATCATTAAATCTTTTCCTTGTCCATCTTTGGGAAAAGCATAAATATCCCTAATTGACGGAGAATCGGTCAGTTCCATAAACAAACGGTCAATTCCCGGAGCATTTCCTCCATGAGGCGGTGCGCCAAATTTAAAGGCTTCAATCATATGTCCGAATTTTTCATCCACCTCCTCCTTGCTATATCCGGCAATTTCAAAGGCCTTGTACATAATCTCCGGACGATGATTTCTAATCGCTCCACTGGAAATCTCCAGTCCGTTCAAAACCAAGTCATATTGATAAGCCAAAATATCCAAAGGATCTTTTTCTTCCAAATCTTTTAATCCTCCCTGAGGCATTGAAAAAGGATTGTGACTAAAATCAATTTTACCCTCTTCAATTTCCGAATAATCATACATTGGAAAATCAACAATCCACGCCCAAGCGGCTTTCTTCTTATCTTTTAATCCCAGCTTCTCACCGCACTTATCTCGCACCGCTCCCAAAGCCTCACAAACAATTCTCCATTCATCCGCTCCAAAAAATATAATATCCCCCGCCCCGGCGTCAACTTCTTTAATAATTTTACCGGAAATTTCCTCACCAAGAAACTTTACAATCGGTGATTGTAATTCCCCTCCTTCTTTCACTATAATATAAGCCAACCCTTTAGCTCCTTTGGTAACAGCCAACTCCGTCAATTCATCAATTTCTTTTCGAGAGAACTTTGCTCCTCCGTCAATTTTGAGAGCATGCACCACTCCACCGTTCTTAACCGCTCCACTAAACACTCCGAAACCGGAATCTTTCACCAATTCCGTTACCGATTTTATTTCCAAGTCAAATCTTAAATCCGGCTTGTCCGACCCGTATTTATTCATTGCTTCTCGCCAAGGTATTTTCAAAAAACTTCCATCCTCCTTTAAACCAACCGGCTTTTTATCACTTAATTTTTCCGTTAAGCGAATCATCAATGGTTCCATCACTTGAAAAATATCTTCCTGTTCCACAAAAGCCATTTCCATATCCAATTGATAAAACTCTCCAAAGTGCCTATCTCGTCGCGGATCTTCATCTCGAAAACAGGGAGCGATTTGAAAATATTTATCAACTCCACCGACCATTAAAAGCTGTTTAAATTGTTGCGGAGCCTGAGGCAAAGCGTAAAATTTCCCTCGATAAAGACGAGAAGGAATTAACCAGTCCCGAGCTCCCTCCGGAGAAGAATTTGCCAAAATAGGAGTTTGAATTTCTTGAAAACCTTTTTCTTGAAAATATTCCCTGATTTCTCTAATCATCAAATCTTTCCGCTGTAACAATTTTTGAATTTTCTCCCGTCGCAAATCCAAATAACGATATTTTAAACGAATGGTTTCATTAGCCTCTTCCCCGCTTTCATCATCAATTTCAAAAGGAGGAGTTTTTGACTTATTTAAAACTTCTAAATGAACAACCGCCACCTCCACTTCTCCGGTAGTTATTTTTTCATTAACCATATCCGCCGGTCGTTCCAAAACTTCTCCTTCAATTTGCACCACCCATTCACTCCGCAGGCTTTCCGCCAAGTGATGAGTATCTTTATTGATAGCCGGATCAAATTTAACTTGCGTTAAGCCATATTGATCTCGCAAATCAATAAAAATAATTCCTCCGTGATCTCGACGACGATGAACCCAGCCGGACAAAATCACTTTAGTTCCAACTTCTTTTTTACTCAATTCTCCACAATTATGCGTACGATACATTTTTTCAAATTAAAAATTATTGTGGACAATGCAGGATTTGAACCTGCGACCTCTTGCGTGTCGAGCAAGCGCTCTAACCAACTGAGCTAATTGTCCTCTGAAAATAATTCTACACCAAATATCAGCCACTGACCACTACTTATCAATCATCAATTAAAAACGGTAAATACTCAAATGTTACCGACACTCTTCCTCAATTTTTCGACAAATACTTAGATACTCCTCCAAGTCTTTGGTTATTTTTTTCAATCCAACCATTCTCCCTTCTCTCTCACCTTTTTTCCTTCGGTCAACCCTCCCTTCTTCCTTCGCCTTTATTTCTCTCTCTTTATTTAAAAATCTTCGCCAAGATTCAACCATCACCGTTAGTTCCTTTTTCTTTTTTTCTTGCACTCGACATCGTCGTTTGTTGGTATCGCCACATTTCTTTCGGAAATCCACATCTTTTAAGTAAGAACCAAAATGCTCCACCACTAAAAATTTTTTCTGATCACTGTTTTCAAACGGTACAATAGCCACTCCCACGTCTCTGAAATTCTCATTCAAAATATTTTCCCGATGCCCCACACTATCCATAAAGGCCTTATGCACACTGTTGGCGGATAAATATTTTTCCGCAATATTTTCTCCAAAATTTTCATAACGATAACCCACCATCTCCGCAAAAAACCACGGCTGTATTCCCCCGGGAGAAATATGCTCAAAATAACCGTTCTTAATCATATCCTCAGCTTTATCTTGAGCGGATTTGGTCAAGAGAATATTTTTCTTCAGCGGTTTCAGTTCCCTGTCAAACCTTTCTTTGTTAATCAAAACAATTAACGCATCGGTAGTCCCCTCAAAATCGTCCCCTCCCTTGTCTTCATCTTCTTTTTCTTCTTCCGGTTCCACCTTATTTTTTGCGCCATCTTTCTCTACCGCCACATTTCCTTTCTTGTCCCGAACAAATACATTTCCTTCAAAAAATCCAAAAAAGTTTCTATCATCATCAAAAAACAAACTCCCCAACCAAAAAGAAAAAAATACCCCCGTCATAAATATTCCCAACTTAATCCATCGCCTCATACTTTCAAAAATTAAAAACAAAAACCAAACCGCAATTACTCTAACACATTATCGTAAAAATATCAATATTTACGATTTCCTCTCGCTGTGTTAAGATAAATCTAAAGTTAGGACTGCTTCCAAATTTATTATTTTTTTATCCACCAACATTACAATGAAATTTCGTTTGCCCAATAAATTTACCCATTCTCCGGAACATATGCTTCGCCGAGCCGGTTATTTTTACATTTTTAATCAAAAATCCCAACAGGGAAGTTTTATTAAAAAACTAACTACCCAACCTTACCCTCGTTTTCACTTATACATTACCGAAAAACCGACAGAAATTGTTTTTGATTTGCATTTAGACCAATCCGCCACCCGCCAAAAAGGACAAATCGCTCACCGAGCCGATTATGAAAGTGAACAAGTCAAAGAAGAGCTAACCAAAATATATCACACGGTCAATAATTTTCTTCAATAATCCAAAAAATAAAAAGTGTTTTTTAATTTTAATAAAACAACTTTCAGCCCTTACTTCATCTGACAAAATCCGGCTTCAACATCACAACTCAAAACCAACTTGGAACCCCGACCAATATTAATTCGGGGCTTTTTTTTGTCACACTTTTTCTCCAAACATCGCTCCGGAGATAAATAATTATATTTTACCCCACGACGAGAAAGTTGATTTAAATCGGGATAAGTTGCCGAAGATAAATCTTGCCGACTGCAAACAAATACTTCCGTCGGCTCCTTACCTAAAGAAACATCCTGCACCACTCCGCCTCCGACCAAACACTTTTTGGCTTCCAAAACCGTTTCCGTAAAATCTATTTGCAAAAAAGCCAAATCTTCTCTTAATTTAATCCCCCGTATCACCAAAAGGGTAGTTCCTATAACTACCCCCGTTAAAATTACCAACAAAATTATTTCCTTGATAAGTAATTCTTTTTTTTGCATAGACAAGCTAATTAAAAACCATCCCCACTAAGCCAAAAACTAAACCTTTCAACATTAAAATACTTCTTTTCAACAAAAAATCCGTCACTCAAACTACCTATTTCTACAACAACGATATTGCAATTGCAAACTATCACCTGCATCACCTTCAGCTATATCACCGCTACTGTCAATATATATCACCTGAGACTCACTAGAAACATCCGCCGACCACTCGGCTTCACTGCCGATTGCATCAACAGCAGCTCCCAATTCCCCCGACTTATCTGCAGCCACCAACTCAGCAGCTGTGCAAAGCCGTTTTCCGCTTTTTTGACAATTATCAACAGCTGTTTCCCAATCATATGCATCATTACTCAAACTTTTCCCCACACAAAAATCCGCCACTCGCACTTCATTAGATCCACAATTCGGCATAGCATAGGCCTCTAAAGCACGCCCCACCTGTTCTTCATTTTTCCCATATTTCCCCGTAGAACGAATGGCTACTACTTTATCCAACGGTGTATCTGAAGTCTTAATCACCGTCCTGTTCTGATTGGTTCCACCTAATAAATAAATTTCGCAACCTGTATCACCATCAAATAATTCGTCTGGGCAAGAAATTTTGCCCTCACTATCCATAGTCCCAAATTTTTCAGCAATTGTCTCTCCAGGATCCGCGTCATTAAGCTTTTTCATAGCCCACTCAATACCACTATTCGCCGCCTGAAAAGCCGTTACCGATTTTCTGCTCTTGGTAGTCATCTTCCTTTCCACAATGGAAATGGAAGATACCGCCACAGCAATAGACAAGGCTCCCACTAAAGCCAGTAAAGTCAAAATCAAAACCGAACCGTTTTCCGCTCTTTTGCCTTTAAAAATTTCCTTCATATTATTTTTTTAATTTTTAAACTTATTTAAAAAACCAAAAATACCCTCTTAAATTTCAAATTAATGACCAAAAATTCCCGTTTCTCTGGTATAATCCAAAATTGACACTCCCGTCTGAATATGTGCCTCGGCACTATCGGCCGGATCACCGGAAGCTATTCCTTTTTTATACAAAATATCCACATTAATCCGCACAAAACCCCTGTGGGGATCATCACTGTCAACATCGGTTTGCAAAACGGAAAAATGCCCGTCCACGCTTGCCTTAGAATTACCAATTAAATCAACCGGAGAACTACTTCCTAATGCAGTAAAACTGCTATCACAATCAGTTACCTCCTCATAATCATCTTGGTTTAATATCAAATTATTCTCTCCGCTAACCATTAGTTTAAAACTTTTCATTTGCATTTTACTATTACCCGAGTCATCGACAACAAATTGGTAGCAATATTTGGTGCTGGTTAAATTATCTATAAAAAATAAATCCTTTCCATCACCACTTACCGCCACCCCTGAACTGGTTCTCACTTTTTTTGCCAAATCGTCAATGGCAAACCGAGCGTTATCCATAGTTTCTTGCATTGCCTGCGATTTAGTACTGGCCTTAATAGCGTTAACGGAAAACTGAACTATTCCTCCTAAAATAATAGCCACCATAGCCAAAGC